>NZ_VWWM01000066.1:0-238 GCF_011752945.1 Paraburkholderia sp. Cy-641 | reverse complement strand
GGCTGGTGCGTGACGGAGAGCGTGATAGTAGGGTAGATACGGATCAGAGCGGTAACAGAAAGAACGACAAATAGCAGAGAAGTAATGGATGGACAAAGATGATGGTCAGAGAGATGGGGAAGAAGTGGGTAGTGTGAGTACAGAGTGGAGATGAGATAAGGATGATATCGTGCGGGGGGGGGGGGGGGGAGGGGGGGGGGGGGGGGGGGGGGGGGGGGGGGGGGTGGTTTTTTTTTTC
>NZ_VWWM01000065.1:0-40748 GCF_011752945.1 Paraburkholderia sp. Cy-641 | reverse complement strand
GGCCTTGCCCGCCTTGCCCGTTGCGTTGCCTGTTGCACGGTTCGCGTTCGCCGCGCTCGCCGCTTGCGGCGTCATCGCTTTGGCGGGCGGCCTGCCAGTCACGCCGCTCGGCTGCGCCGCCGTCGGGAGACGCGCCGGCGCCGTGCCGCCGCGCACCGAACCGCCGGCGACTGTCCAGCCGCTCAGCACGGCTTGCAACTGGCGCGTCTGATCTTCGAGCGATGCCGCCGCGGCCGCTGCCTGCTCGACCAGCGCGGCGTTCTGCTGCGTGACCGAATCCATCTGCACGACCGCGCGATTGACCTGCTCGATGCCGCCCGACTGCTCTTCCGAGGCGGCGCTGATCTCGCCCATGATGTCGGTCACGCGCCGCACCGCCTGGACGATCTCGTCCATCGTTGTGCCCGCGCGCCCCACCAGTTCCGAGCCGCTGTGTACCTTGTCGGCCGAATCGCCGATCAGCTCCTTGATCTCCTTCGCGGCGCTCGCGCTGCGCTGCGCGAGGCTGCGCACTTCGCCCGCGACGACCGCGAAACCGCGGCCCTGCTCACCGGCGCGCGCGGCTTCGACCGCCGCATTCAGCGCGAGAATGTTGGTCTGGAACGCGATGCCCTCGATCACGCCGATGATGTCGACGACCTTGTTCGAACTGCTCGCGATCGCCTGCATCGTCGTGACGACCTGGCTCACCACGTCGCCGCCGCGCGTCGCGATGTCGGATGCGTTCACGGCAAGCTGGCTCGCCTGGCGCGCGTTCTCGGCGTTCTGCCGCACGGTGCCGGTCAGCTGATCCATGCTCGACGCGGTTTCCTGCAACGACGCGGCCTGCTGCTCGGTGCGCTGAGACAGATCGGTGTTGCCCATGGCGATTTCGCGCGCGCCGGTATCGATCGACTCGGTGCTGCTACGCACCGCGCGCACCATCGTCGCGAGGCTTTCCTGCATGCGCCGGATGCCGTCGAACAGCCGGCCGATTTCATTGCGGCTGAACACCTCGACGGTGCCCGACAGATCGCCCGCGGCAATGCGCTCGAAGCAGGCGGTCGCGTCCGCGAGAGGCTGCACGATGAGCCGGCCCAGCGCGAAGCGGATGCCGAACACGAGCAGCAGCGCGAGCACGGTCACGGCGCCGATCAGCGTCATCATCAGCGAGGCATTGGACTGCGCGCTCGCCTGCTGATCGAGCACGCTCTGCTGCAACGCCTTGATGACCGCGGCCGAAGCCGTGTCGTAGGCGATGAACATCGGGCTGATCTTCATGTCGGCGATCGCGTGATACGCGTCGAGGTTGTTCGCGTTCAATGCGGCGAATTCCGCGTCCACGCCATCGTGCATCACGGTCGTGTGTTTGGTGGCCACGTCGTCGAGCAACGCCTGATCGACGCCGTGCTTCGGCGTGTCGAGATACACCTGCCAACTCTGATTGCCCTTATCGAGCAATTCCTGCGCCCGGCCGAGCGTCTGCTTCGCTTCGTCCGCATTGCCCGCCGCCGTCATCGTGTTGAAGCGGTCGACCGCGACGCGCGCGCGCAGCAGATACGCCGACGCGTCGTCGAGCGCGTGCATCGCGACGAACTCGCCGCGCGCGAGGCGATCGAGCGAGGCGCTGGCGCGCTTGAGCGCCGTCAGCCCGAGCGCGCCGGCCACCACGGTCAGCGCAACCAGAAAAATCCCCACCATCGTCAGCGAGGTGCGGATCGACCACCTGCTCAGCATCTTGACGCTCCCATTGCCATGTTTTCCTTGCGGTTTGCCTTGCTGCTGCCGTTCACGCGGCGCTCAGACGCCGAGCGTTTCGGTCAGCGCCATCTCGGAGCTGGTCATGAGCTTCTCGATGTCCATCAGGATCAGCATGCGGCCGTCGACCGTGCCGAGGCCCGTCAGGTACTCGGTCGTCAGCGTCGCGCCGAATTCGGGCGCCGGCATGATCTGGTCGACCGCGAGCGTGAGCACGTCCGAGACGCCGTCGACGACCATGCCGACCACGCGATGCGCGACGTTCAGGATGATCACGACGGTCTGATGGTCGTACTCGACGCGGCCCAGATGGAACTTGATGCGCATGTCGACGATCGGCACGATGATGCCGCGCAGGTTGATGACGCCCTTGATGAACTCGGGCGCATTGGCGATGCGCGTCACGTTGTCGTAGCCGCGGATTTCCTGCACCTTCAGGATGTCGATGCCGTACTCTTCGGCGCCGAGCGTGAAGACGAGGAATTCCTGACCGCCGGCGTCCGCCTGCTGCGTGTCGCGGCGACCGTTCGCTCCGCTCGCGGCGCTCGAATTGATGGATTGGACTTCTGCCACGTTAGCCCCCAAACGGTTGGGATGAAATGGGTTGAATGTGTGTTGCGGAGACTGCCGGTGCGGATGCCGCCCGCGCGGTCGTGCCGCCCGTGCCGCCTATGCCGCTCATACCTCTTGTGCCTCTTGCGCCGCTCATGCCCGGCCTCACGCGAGACTCATCGCGCCGTGCCCATGCGCATGACGCGATTCGCGATTGAGCGCCGCCACGTCCACGATCAGCGCGACACTGCCGTCGCCGAGAATGGTCGCGGCGGAAATGCCGTGTACCTTGCGGTAGTTCGTTTCCAGATTCTTCACGACCACCTGCTGCTGGCCGACCAGTTCGTCGATCAGCATCGCGAAGCGGCGCCCCTCGGTCTGCATGATCGTGACGATGCTCTGGGTCGGGTCCTGCTTCGCATCCGCGACGTTGAACACTTCGTGCAACGCGACGAGCGGCAGATATTCGCCGCGCACGCGCACCACGCGCTCGCCGTTAGCGACCGTGTAGATGTCTTCGGCCAGCGGCTGCAGCGACTCCATCACGAAGTTCAGCGGCAGGATGAAAATCTCGTTGCCGACCTTCACCGACATGCCGTCGAGAATCGCGAGCGTGAGCGGCAAGACGATGCGCGTGGTGCTGCCCTTGCCCGCGTGCGACGTAATTTCGACGTGACCGCCCATCGACTGGATGTTGCGCTTCACCACGTCCATGCCGACGCCGCGGCCCGACACGTCCGTGACCTGCTCCGCCGTCGAGAAGCCCGGCAGGAAGATCAGGTTCCAGACTTCCTCGTCGCTCATCGTGTCGCTGACCTGCATGCCCTGCTTGGCCGCCTTCGCGAGAATCTTGTCGCGCCGCAGGCCCGCGCCGTCGTCGCTGACCTCGATCACGATGTTGCCGCCGTGGTGCGCCGCCGACAGCACCAGTTGCCCCGTCGAATCCTTGCCCGCCGCGCGCCGCGCTTCCACGGTTTCGATGCCGTGGTCGAGGCTGTTGCGCACGAGGTGCGTGAGCGGATCGATGATCCGTTCGATGAGGCTCTTGTCGAGCTCGGTCGCCTGACCGAAGGTGACGAGTTCGACCTCCTTGCCGAGTTTCGCCGCGAGATCGCGCACCAGACGCGGGAAGCGGCTGAACACGTAATCCATCGGCATCATGCGGATCGACATCACCGCTTCCTGCAGATCGCGCGCGTTGCGTTCGAGTTGCGCCATGCCGTTGAAGAGCCGGTCGTGCAGCGCCGGGTCGAACGTGCTGGTGGTTTCCGCAAGCATCGCCTGCGTAATCACCAGTTCGCCGACCAGGTTGATTAGCTGATCGACCTTCTCGACGCCGACGCGAATCGAACTGCCTTCGCCATTGGCCGCCGCCGCGGCCGTCCGGCCCGCCTTGCGGTCCGGGTCAGCGGGTGCGCCGGCAGCGGGCTTCGCCGCCGCTGTTGCCTGAGCCTCCTGAACCGCCTGAACCGCTTGCACCGACACGGCGGACGACGCCCCCGGCTCGGCGCCGCCGGTCTCACTGGCTGCGCCCGCGGGCGCAGCCAGTGAGACCGCAGTGGCCGACACGGCCGCATGCTCCGCGTAACCGACCGGCTGCGCCGCCGGAACAGCGCTCGCGACATACACGGTTTGCGCCGGCGACTGAGCGGCAGCATCGGGCGTTCCAGGTTCGCCTTGCTGCGCCTCATCCGCCGGTGCGGTGCCGCGGCCGATCGAGATCTGACTTTCGTCGATCACGAAACAGCACACGGCGATGATGTCGTCGGAAGGTACGTCGGTCGAAAGCCACAGCATCAGATCGCTGCCGCTCTTGACCTGCCCGACGATATTGCCCAGGTTGCCCAGCTCTTCGGCAAGCAGTTCCTGGTCTTTCTCTCCCACGCCCCGTAGCGTAATTTTCAGATGAGGACCGGCGCCGTCGGCCTTGGCTTCTGCCTCGCCGTCGCCGGTCCGTTCTCCCGCCGCCGCTTGCACCGCCTGTTCGACGACGTGCTCGGGCGGGGTGCCGTTTTGTTCTGGTGCTGCGTGTTCCGCTGCGCGTGCCTGTGCCTGCACTTGTACCTGCGCGGCTGCGACCGGTGCCTCGGCTTGTGCCACTGCCTGTGCCGTTTGCGCGACCGGTGCGGCCGCCGCCGGCGCCTCTGCCGGCGCACCGCCCATGCGGCTTTCCGCATGCAGCTGTTCGAGCTTCGCGCAGATCGCGCGCGCCACCGCCGCATCGGGCTCGGCGCTCGCGCGGTAGTCGGCGAGCTGGCCCGACAGCACGTCCTTGGTTTCGAGGAACGTGTCGATCATGTCCTTGCGCAGCACGAGTTCGTTGTTGCGCGCGCGATCGAGTAGCGACTCGAGAATGTGCGTCGTCTCCGTGAGCGCAGTGAAGCCGAAGGTCGCCGCGCCGCCCTTGATCGAATGCGCGGCGCGGAAAATCGCCGCGAGGTCTTCGGGGTCCGGGCGCGCCACGTCCAGATTGAGCAGCAGTTGCTCCATCTGCGCGAGCAGTTCGTCCGCTTCATCGAAGAAGGTCTGATAGAACTGTGTGATGTCGAGTGTCATGCCTGGGTCACCGCGAGAGTTCCTGTCTGAGCGTGAGCTGCCGTGCAGCCGCGTCGAGAGCTATGTACTGTGTCCGAAGGTGGCGCTTGCCGCACCGGTTCCGCCTGTCAGGTCGCTTCCGGCTCGGCCAGCGCCGCGACCAGTTCGGTCAGCAGGTCCGGGTCGAGCGGCTTTTCGATCCAGCCGGTCGCGCCCGCCTCGCGCGCCGCGCTCTTGAACGACTCGCCCGACTCCGTCGTGAGGACGAGAATCGGCGTCGTCTGGTACGCCGGATTGCCGCGCAGCGCGGCGATCAGATCGAGACCGGTCCTGCCCGGCATGTGCTGGTCGGTCAGCACGAGATCGAACGACGTCGCGAGCGCGTTTTCGAGCCCCTCGTTGCCGTCCGCCGCGAGCGTGACCTCATAGCCGGCGCTCGTCAGCGTCGCGGCAAGGATCTGCCGCATCGATGCCGAATCGTCGATTGCCAGGATGTGCCTGATCATGAAAACCTCGCTGCGCTTAAACCCCGGCCCCGGGCGGAGCGCGCCGGCGAGGCGCGTTCCGGCCCGGCGGCCGAATCCTGTTCCTGTTACTGGGCCGGCGGCGTTGACGCCGTCGGCTTCGGTGCAGCCGTCGCCGGCTGCGCAAGTTTTTGCAGCAACGGCTTCGAGCCTGCTGCGTCGTCCGACAAGGTGGTCGTCGTCGAGTCGTCGTGATCGAGCGCCTCTTCCGACTTTTTGTTCAACACGATGATGCTGATGCGGCGGTTCTCCGGATCGAGCGGGTCCGCCTTGTTCAGGTTCTGTGTCGAGGCGAGGCCGAGCACGCGCATCACCTTCGCTTCGTCCATGCCGCCCGCGATCAGCTCGCGGCGCGACGCATTCGCGCGATCGGCCGACAGCTCCCAGTTGCTGTAGCCCTTCTCGCCGCCCGCGTACGGCACGGCGTCGGTGTGGCCCTGCACGATGATGCGGTTCGGCACGTCGTTCAGCGTGTGGCCGATCTCGCGCAGGATGTCGCGCATGTACGGCTCGACTTCGTCGTTGGCGGTCGCGAACATCGGCCGCTTCTGCGAATCGACGATCTCGATGCGCAGGCCCGTCAGCGTCGAGTCGATGCGGATCTGCTGCTTGAACTGCCGCAGCACCGGGTTCGCCTCGATCGCGGCCATCAGCTTGACCTGCAGGTCGTGCAGACGCACCTGCTCCTGGCGTTCGAGCTCGCCCTGCAACTGCTTCACCGAGTCTTCGTTGTTGTGCGACGCGCTGCGCTCGGCGCGGCTGCTGCTGCCGTCGGTCGAGCGGGTCACGCCCTGCGCGTCGGTCGAGATGTCGCGCCCGCCGCCCTTCAGGATGCTCGAATCCTCGGCGCTGCGATCGCCGCCCCACAGCGTGATCTTCAGCGGCTGGTTGAAGTAGTCGGCGATGCCGCGCAACTGCACCGTGGACGCCGAACTCAGCAGCCACATCAGCAGGAAGAACGCCATCATCGCGGTCATGAAGTCCGCGTACGCGAGCTTCCACGCGCCGCCGTGGTGGCCGGCCTTCTTCGGCGTGGAACGCTTGACGACGATCGCGCGGTCTTTGTCCTTGCTCATCGGTTTAGCCGCCTGGTTATTTGGCCTTGACGCGGCGCACGTGCTCTTCGAGCTCGGCGAACGACGGGCGCTCGGTCGAGAAGAGCACCTTGCGGCCGAACTCGACGGCAATGGCCGGCGCGTAGCCGTTCAGGCTCGCGAGGATCGTCACCTTGATGCACTGGAACATCTTGGTCGACTCGGTCACGCGCTGCTCGGCAACGCTCGCGAGCGGCCCGATCAGCCCGTACGAAAGCAGAATGCCGAGGAAGGTGCCGACCAGCGCCTGGGCGATCATCTCGCCGAGCACGGCGGGCGGCTTGTCGGCCGAGGCCATCGTGTGGACCACGCCCATCACCGCGGCGACGATGCCGAACGCCGGCATCGCGTCGCCGACCTTGGTCAGCGCGTGCGCGGGCGCTTCGCCTTCCTGGTGGTGCGTCTCGATCTCCTCGTCCATCAGGCTCTCGATCTCGAACGCGTTCATGTTGCCGCCGACCATCAGGCGCAGATAGTCGGTCAGGAATTCGATGATGTGCTTGTCGGCGAGAATCTTCGGGTACTGCGTGAAAATCGGGCTCTTCGACGGATCGTCGATGTCGGCCTCCAGCGTCAGCGTGCCTTCCTTGCGCGCCTTCGCGAGCAGGACGTAGAGGAGCGCCATCAGCTCCATATAGACGTCCTTGTTGTATTTGGCCCCCTTGAACAGGGTCGGGATGACGCGCAGCGTTGCCTTGATCGTCTTCATCCCGTTACCGAGAATGAACGCGCCGAATCCGGCGCCGGCGATCATCAGCACTTCAACGGGTTGCAGCAGCGCGCCGAGATGGCCGCCTTCGAGCGCGTAACCGCCGAAAACGGACAATAGCGTCACGAGTGTTCCCACGAAAATCAGCACTGCCGAGCCCTCACAAAAAAGCGACGGGAGCCGTCGTTAGTTTTGTTTACGGCAGTCGTGCGGAAAACTTTCGGGGAAAAGCGCTGCCGCGCTCGGGTGTGCGCCCGAGGTATTGAGGGGCGTTAGGGGAAGGATCAGGGTCCAGCGGCGACGACGACGGGCTCGGGCGTCATGGCAGTGCGCGCGGCATTGACTGCATTGACGGCACGCATGGCAGCAGTGGCCGTGGCCGTAGCTGCGGCGGTTGCGCCCACGGCGTCGCGGACGTTGCCTGCCCCGCGCGCCCTGGCGCCGGCCATCCCCACGGTTGCCGTTCTCGCGGGCGTGCCGGCACGCTCAGCCGATTTCTTCGTCTTGCCCGCGCGCGAGGGCGGCTGGCACAGCCCGCAGACGAAGCCGCGCCGCGGTTCGTGCGCGTGGGCGACGAAGTGTCCGCCGCAGCGGCAGCAGGTGCTCATCTGCAGCATGCCGGAGTCGAAGAAGCGCACGAGCGTCCATGCGCGCGTGAGGCTCAGCACCGGCTCGTCGCCGTGCAACTGAACATGTTCCAGATAGAGCCGGTAGCTCTTCACGATCGACTCGATCGCGCGGCAACCGCCGTGGTCCGTGATGAAGCGGTAGGTGTTGTAGAACAGGGACGAATGAAAGTTCGGCTGCCAGGTCATGAACCAGTCGGTCGAAAACGGCAGCATGCCCTTGGGCGGCGATACCCCTTTCAGTTCCTTGTACAGCCTGATGAGCCGGTCGCGCGACAGGCTGGTTTCCGCTTCCAGCAACTGCAGACGCGCACCGAGTTCGATCAGCTCGATGGCGAGAGTGATTTCCCTGACTTCGAGTACGACGCTTTTACCGGCCATCAGCCGAGTTGCTCGACCGGCTGGCTCGCCATCAGGATTGCCGAGTGCGCCTGCGCGACGACGCTCGCCTTGTCCTTGTCCGCGAGGGCGGACAGCACGGCGTGGTCGTCGAAACGGAAACGGCACAGCATCTGGTTGGACGCCGCCAGCTTGACGGTCTGCGCCAGCGACAGATTGGCGATCACCTCTGCGAGCTGATCCGAGATTCCCATGCGAAACATGCCCATAGGCTTGTCTTCGCGCAGCAGACGCTGCGCGAGCAGGAGATAAGACAGGTTAACTTCTCTGATCTCATTGAGCATATCGCTATTCGTGCTCATGATTTCCCCCGGACGTTTATCTGGCTGGTCAGGCCATTTTGCGAAAACGTTTGCTCGAACGCATTCACCCGAAGTGTGCGAATCGGCTCGTTTCCTGTGTTGCAAGCATTGTCTCGAAAGGGGGAGCTGCCGAAAATCGGAGAGACACCCTGCCTTTTTGACGGATTAATCCGTCATTTATGTAGGAATTTTTCCTACATACCAGGCTGAGCCGATGCAATAAATGGGATGAAGCGGCGCGCGGGCAGGGACGTGCTATGCACTTTGGGAATTTCCGGGGCGATGCCATGTGCCGAATGGTGAGTTTGCAGCGGCTTATCGTCGCACCGCGGGGCGGTGGCCGATGATTATAAGACCTTTTCACCGCTCTGCAATAAAGCCCTATTAGACGATTCCCGATTGCCGTCCGATCGCCCGGGCGCGCGGCTTGCTCGGCTCGCGTACGCGTTTTTGAGTGTTTGTTTACTATGCGCAAACACGCGTCCCGAGTATCGGGACAGCCTGTCGATTGAGCTGTAGCGGCTCATGTTTCGCGCTGTAACAACATTAAGCGTTTGAAAAATAACTCGAATTAGCGCGGTTCATCCCGATAATGAAGCTAAGGGATTACCCGATGCCGATTCGGAGCACCCCTCGGGCGGGGGCAAACCGCGCCCAGCCGTCCGTGGCATTCGCTCCTCGCGCTATTCGAGCGCCGCAGCGCGAAGCCCCTAGTAACCCCCCCTTTTCGCAAGGGATCGGAGCACGCCTCAAAGCGTCCACTCCGATTGACACAGGAGAAACCGCATGCGAATCGCACAAATTGCGCCGCTGTATGAAGCCGTCCCGCCGAAACTCTACGGCGGCACCGAACGCGTCGTGTCGTACCTGACCGAGGCACTGGTCGACCTCGGACACGACGTCACGCTGTTCGCGAGCGGCGACTCGGTCACGTCCGCGAATCTCGAGGCATGCTGGCCGCGCGCGCTGCGCCTCGATCCGACGATTCGCGACGCACTGGCGCCGCACGTGCTGATGCTGGAAAAGGTGCGCAAGGTCGCGCACGAGTTCGACGTACTGCATTTTCACCTCGACTACATGCCGTTTCCGCTTTTCACGACCATGGACACGCCGTTCGTGACGACGCTGCACGGCCGTCTCGATCTGCCTGAATTGCAACCGGTGTTCGACGCGTTCTCGCATGTGCCGGTCGTGTCGATTTCGGATTCGCAGCGGATTCCGCTGCCGCAGGCCAACTGGCTCAACACGATCTATCACGGCCTGCCGGAGCAACTGCTCACGCCGCAGCCGCACAGGAAGCCCGAGTATCTGGCGTTCCTCGGCCGCATCTGCCCCGAAAAACGCGTCGATACAGCCATCAAGATCGCTGCGCAAAGCGGTCTGCCGCTGAAGATCGCCGCCAAGGTGGACAAGGTCGACATGGAGTACTTCAAGCGCGAGATCGAGCCGCTGCTGTCGATGGCGCATGTGGAGTTCGTCGGCGAGATCAACGAGGCGCAGAAGCCCGAGTTCCTGTCGGGCGCGAAGGCGCTGCTGTTCCCGATCGACTGGTCGGAGCCGTTCGGCCTCGTGATGATCGAGTCGATGGCGTGCGGCACGCCGGTGATCGCGTTCAACCGCGGCTCGGTGCCGGAAGTGATCGATCATGGCGTGACCGGCTACATCGTCGAGGACGTGCAGGGCGCGGTGGCCGCGCTGCAGCGTCTCGACGAGCTGTCGCGCAGCGAAATCCGCGCGCAATTCGAACGCCGTTTCAGCTCGAAAACGATGGCGCAGAACTATATCGACGGCTATTCGGCACTGATTGAAACGGCGAGCCGCCCGGTATTGCGCCAGGTGGCGGTCGGCTAAACCCGTTTGAAAGGCAGCTGGAAACTTTTGCTTCCGGCTGCTTTCAGCGGGCTTTGAATAACGGACTGAGCCGTTCGCTTCAAACGAACCCATAGCGGACAAATCCGGCATGGAAATCGTTTGCGTGCGGGGAAATCACGGTAATCTTCGTGATCGCCAAGAAAAAGCCGCCCACGTGGGCGGCTTTTTTTAATGCCGGCATGGCTGAGCTTTCATATCGCACGCCCCATCGCCGATAAAAGCGGCGGCCGAAAAACCTTCAGCCCGCTTTCACAGCCACGGCCGCGAACTCAGACCGAGCCGATCAGAAAGCGCTCGCGATTCTTGCCGACGATCCACTTGGGCGGCTTGCCGCGCCCGCTCCACGTACTGCCCGATTTCGGGTCCTGGTATTTCGCCGGCAGCGGCGTCTTCTTGGGCGGACGGCCGCGCTTGGCGGCGACTGCGAAGCCGAGATCCTGCGCGGTCAGACCGTATTCGGCGATCTTCTGGCGGATGTCAGCGATGACATTGTCGATCTCCGTGCGGCGTGCTTCTTCTGCCTGTGCCTGCAATTTGGCGATCTGCGCCTTGAGGTCTGCATATTGAGACATTCGGTTCTCCCCTTTTCTAGAACTCATTCGATCGCAGACTAACTGCAATTATAAAAATTCGCAATGGCCAATAATACCCATTTATGAAGATTTCCTCTGATAATTATTAAAATCTGGTGAATTGTAAAACCTTCGGTTTATCCCATAATAATCCCCATAAGCGACACAGCCTTGACAATTCTTGACACTCGAATTGGATTCTGCTGACTAGAATTGCGCGCTCAAGGCATGTTTTCGTCGTTAGCGATTCATGCTCCCTGAGCACTTTTTTAGGATTACCAATCATGCAGCTGTCAAAGCGCCTTGTCGCCGAAGTTTTCGGCACTTTCTGGCTCGTACTCGGAGGCTGCGGCAGCGCGGTTCTCGCGGCGAATTTTGCCGGGCCGGTTCACGGTCTGGGCATCGGCTTCGTCGGCGTGTCGCTCGCATTCGGCCTGACCGTGCTGACAATGGCGTTTGCAATCGGCCATATTTCCGGCTGCCATCTGAATCCGGCCGTGAGCGTCGGCCTCACCGTCGCCGGCCGCTTTCCGGCGCGTGACCTGCTGCCGTACATCGTCGCGCAGGTGATCGGCGCGGTGCTCGGTGCGTTCGTGCTGTCGCTGATCGCGTCGGGCAAGCCGGGCTTCGATCTCGTCGCCAGCGGCTTTGCCACGAACGGTTACGGCGAGCACTCGCCGGGCCATTACTCGCTCGCCGCGGCGTTCATCTGCGAAGTCGTGATGACCGGCTTCTTCCTGTTCGTGATCCTCGGCGCAACCGACCGGCGCGCGCCGGCCGGCTTCGCACCGATCGCGATCGGCCTGTGCCTGACGCTGATCCACCTGATTTCGATTCCGGTCACCAACACGTCGGTCAACCCGGCACGCTCGACCGGCCCGGCGCTGTTCGTCGGCGGCGCGGCGGTCGATCAGCTGTGGCTGTTCTGGGTTGCGCCGATTATCGGCGCGGTAATCGCGGGCGTCGTTTATCCGCTCCTCGCCGAAAATCGCAGCGACAATGCACAGCAACTGGCGCTCGATTGACGAAGCGCTTGTGCAAAGCGTAATTGTGTAAATTGCGTGAATGGCGCAATCAGTAAAAGCGGGCGCTACGGCGCCCGTTTTTTATGCAATCGAACGAGAGTGCGGCATAAGCCAGCCACCGCGTATTAAGGAAGCGCGCTGCTAGAATCGGACGACATCACGGCCTTTTGCACAGGGGTAACCGATGAATCGTTTCCGTGGATGGCTGCATGGCGCAGCACTTTCGATCGGCAGCTTGTGCGCCGGCGTACTCGCGCTGCAGGCGGCGCATGCGGCGACGCCTGCAACGGCGGTCACGGAGAAGGCAGACGGCAATATCGAAACGCTCGTCTTCGTTCGACATGGCGAGAAACCCGCTCAAGGCTACGGTCAGCTCGACTGCCAGGGGCTCAACCGTGCTCTCGCCCTGCCGGCCGTCATCGCCGCCAAATTCGGCAAACCCGATGCGATCTACGCGCCGGATCCCGGTCAGCAGAAAGACGACAACGGCCATCCCTACTATTACGTCCGTCCGCTCGCGACGATCGAGCCGACCGCCATTCAATTTCAGATGCCCGTGCAAACGCCGTACGGTTTTGCGCAGATCGACCAGTTGGGCAATGCGCTCGCCGATCCGGCCAACCAGGGCAAGCTGATCGTCATCGCATGGGAACACCGGCTGATCGAAAAACTGTCGCGGCAAATGATGAGCGCATATGGCGGCAACGCGGCCGACGTCCCGAAGTGGCGCAGCGCGGATTTCGACAGCATCTATATCGTTCGGCTCGACTGGCAAAACGGCACGCCTCGTGCGAGCTTCAAACACGATCGGGAAGGCCTGGACGGACGCGCGGCCGATTGCCCTTGCGCGGCACTGCCGGCTGCATCGGCGGCCGCAAGCGGCGCTTCAGCGAATGCGGCCGATTAATCGGGTAATACAAATGTAAGCCGCTATTACGCGCGTTGCGACGTGGGTCGTATGCAACGAGCGATACGCGACGCGGCCGGATGCGCCCGTCAGCCGCACAGCCTTACATAGCGGTGCATCCGGCGCGACGCGGCGAATGACCGCCGCGAACGCATCAGATTTCCGGCGCCCTTCGATTGCCTCGACGATGCTTGCAGTCCGTAACATCTCGTCGCAGTCCGAACCGCCCTCGGTGCGTACATTGGTCCTGTGCGACAAACCTACGTCGCTTCACAGGAGAACAACATGAAACGCATCGTCACTCACCTGCTGGTTGCTGCCGGACTCGCGGCGGGCGCATGCGGAGTCGCGCAAGCGCATACGGATCTGAACATCGGCCTGTCGCTCGGCGCTCCGGTTTATGCCGCCCCCGCGCGCGTCTACGCGGCACCGGAGCCGGTGTACTACGGCGGCTGGAATCATGGCTACTACCGCGACTATCGCCGCTATGACCGCGGCTGGGGTCACAACGACCGCCGCTGGGGCCGCGACGATCGCGGCGGGCATCGTGGTTGGCGGGATTGAGAATCGAGCCGAGGCGGGTTGAACGTCGGCTGGGTTGTATCGGGAATCGGCGTGGATGACGCTGCGCCAGCCCGGCTGGCTCGCCATTGGCATCAATCGGCAGTTCGCGATCAATCGAAGCCCGCACGATCGGGCGTTCGCGCCACCACCGGCCCGCCTCCGCGAAAGCGAATGCGGGCCGGTTTCATTCCGGTTCAGGAAGCCAGTTCGTCGCCGAGCGAGAAGAGCTTGCGCAAATGGTGCGCCACGCCCGCCTCGAAGTTGTTGCCGATGCGCGGCACATGCGGCAGACGCGTGACGAGGTCGGGATTGGCGTTGTTCATCATGAACGGATGGCCGGCCGTTTCGAGCAGATCGATGTCGTTCATGTTGTCGCCGAACGCGACGCATTGCGCGGCATCGATGCCAAGGCGCTCGAGCACGATCTGCAACGCGCGCCCCTTCGACACATTCGCCGTCATCACTTCCAGACAATCCGGCAACGAATAAG
The DNA here is from genome assembly GCF_011752945.1 of Paraburkholderia sp. Cy-641. Lineage (NCBI taxonomy): Bacteria > Pseudomonadati > Pseudomonadota > Betaproteobacteria > Burkholderiales > Burkholderiaceae > Paraburkholderia > Paraburkholderia sp. Cy-641. Next base: position 26,840 of record NZ_VWWM01000065.1, on the reverse strand, counting down.
TTACGTACAGGCGCTCGCCGAATTCGCGTTCGAGATTGGCGGCGATCTGCGCGAGATCGGCCGGATCGCCGATGTACAGCACCTTCGCGATGTCGGCGCCATCGTGATTCGGCAGATCGGTCACTTCATAGGTGAAGCCCGAGTCCTGATGAAACTTCAGCAGATCGGGCGCGTCGCGATCGATGAGCCATGCCGCGTGGGCAAACAGATTGACGATCGCGCGGCCATGCGCACCGGCAATGTCAGGTTGCACGAGCCGCTGGACGACGGCAGGCGGCAGGTCGTCGGCGTGAATGACTGCGTTGTCCGGCGCGTGAATGCGCGCGCCGTTCGACGTGATCAGATACGGGTTGATGCCGAGCAGGTCGCGAATTCCCGCGACGTCGCAATAATGCCGCCCCGTGGCGATCACGAACTGCAGTCCGTCGCGTTCGAGCTTGCGCACCGTGGCAACCGTGAACGGGTCCACCTGATGGTCGGCGTTGAGCAGCGTGCCGTCGAGATCCGTGGCGATGACTTTGTACATGGTGAGAACCGGCGGTTGTAAGCCGTCAGGGCAGCGTCAAAGTGCGTATTTTACCGTTGGCGGGCGTGGCGGCTGCCGCAGGTGAATAGGCCGGACTGATCGCATTGGCAGCCCCACTTTAAGCGGCATGCGTAACAGCACCACGACGAGCACAAAGCTACAAGCGTCCTCAGCCTTCGGTTGCCGAACATCAGCCAATCAGCCAACGAGCCGCGCCGCTTCGCGCCGGGCCAGTTGCAACCCGCCGTGCGCCGAATCGGCAAGCGGCTCCCGCAAACGCGCCTGATACGCTTGCGGCACATATTCGCGCAGCGGCGCGCCGAGCCCACCGCACAGCGCGACCGGCAGGCTCGCCGAAGCGTCCAGCGCGGCAATCATCTTGCCCACCTCGGCACCGGCCTCGTTGAGCAGCCGGGCCGCGAACGGATGCGTGCGATGGGCGATCGCGATGGGCGCGAGCCGCGCATACGCCGTCTGATTGGCCGCGCAGAGCCACACGACGAGGCTGTCGCGATCCCGCACGCCTGTGTGAACGAGCAGCGCCTGCGCAAGATCGTCGAGCGGCACGCGGCCGTCGAGCGCCTGCTGCGCATGGACGATGAGCCGCACGCCGAGCCACGCGCCGCTCGCCTCATCGCCCGACGGGAAGCCATAGCCGCTCGCCATGCGAAACTCGCCGTCGCTCGCAAGCGATGCCGCAACGCTGCCTGTGCCGAGCGCCACGATCACGCCAGGCGCGCCGTCGTGCGCGCCGAGCAGGGTCGTATAGGCGTCGCTCTCGACGGCAAGGCCAACGAGCTTCGGCGCCTGCGCATGGAACTCGGCGAGCCAGTCGCGATTGTTGACGCCCGCGAGGCCGCAACCGAGTACACAGCGCGACCAGTCCAACGCCATGCCCGCACGTGCGAACGCTTCGCCGCAAGCGCTCTGAATGGACTGCCACGCGCCCGCGATGCCGAGCCCGAGGCCCGACGGACCACCTGTTGCTTGTGCCAGTTCGCGGCCCTGCGCGTCTCCGAGCACGACGCGCGTGCCGGTACCGCCGCCGTCGACGCCAATCAGAAAGAAGTCGTGATTCATCGAATCGAATGAGTATCGTGGGTGAATAACGCGTAGCGTGGCAGGTCGGCTCCAATCTCGCAATTGGCCGAACGGCTAGCTTGCGGAGTGTCCCGCTTCGGCTATGCTGGCGAACGACATGACCGCACGGGAGCGCGACAGTGACACAGCGATGCAACTGGGTATCGAGCGAAGCGCTCGCACAGTACCACGATGCCGAATGGGGCGTGCCCTCGCGTGACGACCCGCACCTGTTCGAGATGCTCGTGCTCGAAGGCGCGCAGGCCGGTTTGTCGTGGTCGACAATACTCAATAAGCGGGCTGGTTATCGCCGCGCCTTCGCCGGCTTCGACATCGATAAGGTCGCGCGCTTCACGCCGAAACACGTCGACACACTCGTCGCCGACGAAAGCATCGTGCGTCATCGCGGCAAGATCGAGGTGGCCATTCAGAACGCGCGCGCCGTGCAGCAGATTCAGGCCGAGCACGGCTCGCTCGCGAACTTCGTATGGTCTTTCGTCGACGACACGCCGATCCAGAACGAATGGGAGTCGTACAAGCATGCGCCCGCGTCGACAGACGTGTCGGACGCATTGAGCAAGGCGTTGAAACGCTATGGCTGCAAGTTCGTCGGCTCGACGATCTGCTATGCGTTCATGCAGGCGGTCGGCATGGTGAACGACCACGAGACGACCTGTATGTGTCGCGCACGATGCGCGGCGCTCGGCAAAAAGGTGCGCAAGCGCAAGGCGGATTGAAACAGCGTTGATCGATCCTGCGTGCTGAAAAAAGCGCTCCTGACGCAAAATCCAGGCATCAATAAACGCCGGCATTCATCCCAATCCGCAACCGGCTATGCCCGGCTCTCGCAAACAAGCACCCAAAAGCAAAACGGCGATGTGGCTTCTTTCGAAGCTCACACCGCCGTTCGGCCTGTGGAAAAGCGTGCTTAGTGCAGCTTTTTCGGCAGCATCTGGCTGCGCAGACGCTTGTGCAGGCGCTTGACCGCAGCAGCCTTCTTGCGCTTACGTGCCGTGGTCGGCTTTTCGTATGCCTGGCGCTCACGCAGTTCAGCGATCAGGCCATTCTTTTCGATTGCGCGACGAAAGCGGCGAATTGCCACTTCGAACGGCTCGTTTTCCTTCAGAAGAATCGTCGTCATGTAATTCCTAACTCAATCACTAGATACGGGTTTAATTGCATGGCGGTTACCTCAGGCAACCACTCACGCGCCGGCCCTCCGGTCGCTTCGATTCATGGCCAGTAACAGGCAAACGCGAGGCAGAAACACAACCCCGGCCAAACCACGAATAATGAAGCGAGAGGCAAGCGGCCACGGAGGCCGGAAAAGAGAGGTGGGGAGTTCACCGCGGAACGCGGACAGACGTATTGCAAAAGCCGCGTCTGTTGCCGTTTCGCCAACCTTTCATCAATGAAAAAACACTGACGAAACAGGCAAAGATCTCAATTCACTCCCGATGATATCAGGAAACCTTCCATCCTACCAGGGGTTTAGCGATTGCGCCAGGCTTTTCCCCAGCGCTGGCGCAACAAGCCCGACCGCCGCTCCGCGTCGGCCTCGCAGCCCGCTTTGCCCGTCCCATCGGGTGCTCGCCGCGTCCAGTTCGCGGATATCGCCGGCACTCAGCGCGAGCTCGACGGCATTTGCGAAACTTTTTAGCTGTTCGACCGAGGTCGCGCTCGCAATTGGGGCAGCAACGCTCTGGCGGACGATCGACCAGACAAGTGCGATCGCGGCCGGCGTGCTGCCATGCCGCTCGGCGACGCGATCGAGCGCGCGGAGAATCGAACGTCACGCGCCTGGCGCCAAACCGGCGGACAAGCCGGTCGCCCAAGGCACTCGATACGCGCGTCCGCGAGAACGCGGCGAACGCAGACAGCTCAAAACCCGGCGCGACGCACCGGCATCAGACCGGCGTCAGAATTGCGCGACGCGCTGATACTGCCCCGCATGACCGGCCGCCTGCATCGCCGCCCGATATTCGGCACTGAGCTCGTTCTGCGCCAGGCGCGCCTCCGCGGCGATCCGCTCGTCGATTGCCTGAACCGCCTTGAGCACATCGAGCGCGGCGCCCGCCTGCTGCGCGGAGAGCGACATGATAAGCGGCGAGCGCTCGCTCGCAAGCTGCGCCGCCCGCTCCCATTCGGCGACGGCCACCGCCTGCTCGATGGACTTGGTGAGTTGCCAGATGCGATCGATCGGCGCCGCGAGTTCCATGTCGTATCTCCCTGTTCCGCTCAGTTCTTGTTGGTGGCCAGCGCGCCGGCGCTGTTCGTGCCGCCGAAGAGCTGCGTCAGATATTGCGAGTTGTTGTTCGTCGTCGCCAACAGCGAGTTGAGCGCCGTGAACTGCGCGGTGTACATACTGGTGAGTTGCGTCTGATAGGTCGACAGCGACGTCTGTTGCGTCCCGAGGCTCGTCAGGTCGGCATTGAGCGCGTTGGTGCGCGACGTGATGATCCCGGTGGTCGATAGATAGCCGGTGATGTTGGTGTTCAGCTGTTGCGCGACGCCGTTGGTGGAATTGAACAGCGTCGCCACGGTCGCCTGATTGCTCTGCAGCGCATTGTTCAGCTTGGTGCTGTCGACCGAGAGCGAGCCGTCCGCGCCCAGCGTAATGCCGATCGAAGCGAGGTTCGTCGTCGTGCCGTTGCTTTTCACGCCCGTCGCGACGATCGAGGCGAGCTGATTCTGCACCATGTTCAGCGTCGTGTCGCCGAGCAGCACGCCTTGCGACGTCGAACCCGCGGTGTACGAGGTCAGCGTGCCCATCGTCGTGACGAGCGTGTTGTACAGCGTGACGAACTGATTGATCGCATTGGCCTGCGAGGTGGTGTCCTGGGCGACTGTTACCGTCTGCGGCGAAGAGCCGGTCGTATCGACCGAAGCGGCCGACAGGTTCAGCGTGATGCCTGAAAGTGCGGACGTCACGCTGTTCGTCGAACTGGTGACGCCCGTGCCGTCGATCGTGAAATAGGCGTCCTGGGCGGCCGTCGTCTGGGTCCAGGAAGCGGTGCTGGTGACGCCGGTCGACGAACCGTCGTTGAGGGTCGACTGATTGGCCTTGAGCTGCGCGCCGGTCGCGCTCGCGTTGCCGGCCAGCGACGTGCCCTTGTTGCTCGACACGGCGAGATTGTTCAGCGGATCGCTCGAATTCGAATCGGTGATCTGGACGCTGATGGCATTCGCGGAGCCGGCGGATGCCGCGTGCAGCACGAGGTGCGCGCCGTCCGCGCCGTTCACGACAGTCGCCGTGACGCCGGGATTGTTGCTCGCGCCGTTGATGGCCGCGGCGATGCCGGAAACCGTGCTGTTGGTGCTGTCGAGCGAGATCGTCGTGCTCGCGCCGCCGACCGACAGCGTCATCGTGCTCGGGCCCGAAGCGAGCGCCTTGGTCCCGTCATAGCCCGTCGATGTCAGCACCTGCGCCGTCGCCACCTGAGCCACGTCGAGCGAATACGAACCGGCCACCGCACCGGCTCCCGCCGAGGCCGTGATGCCGTTGCCACTGGCCGTTGCCGTGAAGTCGTTGACGGTCGAGCCGTTCGAGAGCGAGGTGAGGCCGGCCTGCAGCGCGGAAAGCGCGGCGGAGAGCGTGCCGTACGCGGAGATTTCCGTGTTGTCCTGGGTTGTCTGCGCGCTCAGCGTCGCGGCCTGGCCGGCGATCTTGGCGTTGACGAGCGCGGTCACGAGCGAGCTCACGTCCATCGACGAATTGCCGGTCGAGCCGCTGATAACCGACTGCGCGGCTTCCTGCACCGCGGCATTGGCTGCCGCGGTCGTGGCGGCGGCGGTGGCGGCGGCAGTGCTGGAGATCGAACTTGCGGTCGAGGATACGGTGGACATGGACAGGCTCCGTGTTTCGGCGATGCCGTGTGAATCGATTCAGATCTGAGAAATGGCAATCGGGAGGCAAGCCTCCCGACCGGTTTGCGTGCCGCGCACCGGATACGGCGGCGGGGCGCGGAACGCATGCTGCGTAAAGCGTGTTACTGCAGGAGCTTCAGAATCTGCTGCGGCTGCGAGTTCGCTTGCGCCAGCACCGAGATGCCCGCTTGCTGCAGCACTTGCGCCTTGCTCAGCGCAGCCGTTTCCTGCGCGAAGTCGGCGTCCTGGATTTGCGACTGGGCCGACGACAGATCGGTCGACTGGGCTTGCTGCGTCGTGCTGATTGCCGTGAAGCGGTTTTGCGCGGCGCCGAGCGTAGCCTGCATGTTGTTGACCGTGTTCAGTGCGTCGTCGATCGATTCGATCGCCTTGTTGGCGCCCGCGACGGTGCTGACGTCGATCTGGTCGACGGTTTGCGTCGTGGCGGTCGAACTGGCCGTCCACGGGTTCGCCGTCTGCGTGATGCCGGTGCCGAGCGTCGCGCCCACGGTTCCTGCCGTGCCGCCCGTGGGGGCCGTATAGGCGAGACCGGTGGCACCGAGGATCGCCGCGCCTGCCGTGGTGCCGCCCGTGATCTGGTTGCCGTTCTGATCCCAGAACGTCAGACCCTGGTTACCGTCCGACTTCACCGTGATCGACGTGATATCCGTGGACGACGGGGTCGTCGCGTCCGCGCCGGTCGTCGCGCTGATGTCGAGACCGGTGATCGTGCCGAGCGTCGCGCCAGCGGTCTGAGGCTTGGCGTTGGCGCCATTGATTGCAACCATCTGGGTGGCCGCATCGAGCGAGCCGCCGGCAGTGATCGACAACGAGCCGGTGGTGGCGCTGACGGTGAAAGCCTGGGTGGTTGCGGCGGTCGGATCGAACGAAAGCGCGTTGCCGTTCTGGTCCGTGTACGTGAAGCCGCCCTTGCCGTCCGACAGCACGTTCAACTGCGTGATTTCCGTGCCCGTCGACGTGCCGGCCGCCCAGGCACCACCGTTCGAGTCGAGAGAAACAGCCAGCGACGCGACCGTATCGCCCGCCTGCACCGCACCACCGCCGAGCGATGCCGCCGACACGTTTTGCGAGAGGTTCAGGCTGATCGTCTGACCGACGTTCGCGCCGACCTGGAACGACACGCTGCCGAGCGAACCGTTCAGCACGTTCATGCCGTTGTACGTCGTTTGCGAAGCGATCCGGTTCACTTCCTGAATCTGCTGCGCGACTTCCTGTTGCAGCGCTGCGCGGTCGGTATCGGTCATGCCGCCGTTGGAGGCTTCCGTTGCGAGGTCGCGGATGCGCTGCAGGCTGCTCGTCAGCGACGACAGGCCGCTCGATGCGGTTTGCACCATCGAAACGCCGTCGTTCGAGTTCGACACACCTTGCGTCAGACCGTTGATCTGGGTCTGCATGATGTTCGAGATGGCGAGGCCGGCTGCGTCGTCCGCTGCGCTGTTGATGCGCTTGCCCGACGACAGACGCGTAATTGCTTGCGAGAGTGCGCTACCCGAGTTGGTCAGGTTCTGCTGCGCGACCAGCGAGTTGATGTTGCTGTTAATTCCGAGCATGAAAATTCTCCTGTTGGGGCCGTCAGCCCGTTACATGCCGTATAGACCAAGGCATCAGCGAACGAGGCAACTGCTGTTCGTTTGCCGCCCGCCTTGTTTGGGGTATCGGCCCACTCAGGAAAAACTTTATGGAATAACCCGCATATTCGTCGCTCCGCCCCGGCTGAAGCGCCGGTAAACCGGGGCGGCAGGCGATTCGCCGGCACAGGCCTCAAGTCCGTCGGAATCCTGCCGATAACACAGCGGCAAGCCCGCTTTGCCGCGCCTAGCGCGTCAACGTTACCGTCAGATACACGGCATACAGCACCCCGCACACGAGCAGCGCGCCGACCCGCAAGCCCCGCTCGCGTACGTTGATACGCAGCCACGCGGCCGCGGCCAGCGTAATCACGACGCCCGTCACCACTTCGATACGCGGCGTCCACGGCGTCAGCAGAATGCCGATCGCGGGCAGCAGCGTCCCCTGGAACACCATCGCGCCGGTGATGTTGCCCAACGCGAGCGTGTCCTTGCCACGCCGCACCCAGAGGATGCTGTTGACCTTCTCGGGCAATTCGGTGGCGATCGGAATGATCAGCAGCGACAGCAGCAGGGGCGATACGCCGAGCGCCGCCGACACGCCCCGCACACCGTGGATGAAGCCCTCCGCGCCCCACACCAGCAACGCGACCGCGAGCGCGAGTTGCAGCGCGATCGTCGCGAGATTGGTCGGCACGCCGATGCGCGCGAGCATCATCCTGCCGGGCGCTTCGGTGCCGTGTCCCGCCTCGACGAGCCCGCCCGATGCGCGGAACGTCATCACCACATAGGTGACGTACACGCCGACCAGCGCGACGCTGAAGAGCGCGCGCACGATGATCTGCTCGTGCGGCACGTACATCGCCACGGCCGCGAGCAGGAACGCGCAGAGGAAATAGTTGAGGTCGCGCGTGAAGCCGGTGCGCTCGGGCGTGATCCAGCCCTTGACGCCGCGCATGCGCAGGATCGCGAGCGTCATCAGAAACGTCGACAGCGTGGAGAGCATCAGCGGTGCGCCGAGAATCGCGCCGACGCCGATCTCCTGATTGACCGAGCTGCCGGCCTGGCTTCCCGCAATCGCGAGCAGCGGCACGAGCGTTTCGGGCAGCGCGGTGCCGACCGCCGCGAATAGCGAACCGGTCACGCCTTCGGAGATTTTCAGACGTTCGCCGAGATGTTCCAGCGCATTGGTGAAGAGTTCGGCCGCCACCAGAATGACGACCAGCATGCAGGCGAGTTCGAGGAACAGACCGGTCATGCGTGGCTCCCCGGCTGTGCGCGAAAAGCGCGGCCGCTCACCGGATCAACCGGGCAATAAGCGAAGGCAAAAACACGCGGGGAGACTGACGATGGGCGACGGTGATTCACAGGGCAAACTCCGCGGTCGGACGTAGATGACGAACCCATGACGCACCGCCGCCCGTCCGACCGGAACGAGGCAGTGCGTCAATGGTCTCGCCAAACCGACCCGGTCGAACGCGCCATGACCCGCAGGCCAAGTATGTTGACGCGCTCTCCTTCAAAGAATGAAGGAAGGCTACTCCCCAGTGACCGAAGGATTCTAATGGGGCGGGCGGCTTTCAACAAGCTTGTTGAAACGCGAACCACGTACGCTCCGCTCGAACCCTCGCACCCGGCATCGTCCGATAACACGCGGTTGCGCTCAGAGCTGATAGAGCGCCCGCCAACCATCCATGCTGAAGACGTCGAATCCGGCTTGCCTGCCGCATTCCGCTCAGCTATGTTTTACCCGTACCTATCTGGACGTTCACCGTGACCGAGACGACCCCGACGCCGGCATTCCTGAAGTTTTATGTTCCTGAAGAACCGGGGACAGCGAAACTCGCTCGTACGTCTGAGGATATCGAGCGGTTCCAATCGCTGATTCAGTACGCGGAGTCTGCCGAGACGATCAGCGAGAAGAAGTTCAGGTGGCTTGAAAAAGCGACGACGCCATGGCTCGCGCAGCAATTGGGCGTCTATGCAGAGCACCTGGAGGTCAATGGTCAGGCAATGCTTGCGGCACGCGTCGCGTGGCTCGGTGTTCTTGCTGCAAAGTGGGTTCGAGACGACGCGAAATACTATTTGGCCAATCTGCTCACTGCCGGCAACATGTGGCTAAAACTCGGCGCAGAAGCCACCGACGACACCACCGATGCCGCCATCGATGCCGCGCGAGGTTTTTTCGAGGTCATTCTGAATCTCGCCGCTTATGAACAACGAAAGGAACGGCTCGGCGCGCACGTGGGTATGGCGAGCTACTACGGACTGATCGAGGACTACGTCGGCGCGGCGTTTCACGTCGACCGATATCTTCCCTACATTGACGAGATCGTTCCAAAGCAGCAACACGAAACCGTGTATGGCCAGGCCGCGCGTATCTATGGAAAAGTCCAGGACGTACCGGGATTGTTATTCTGCTGCGAGAGATTAGGCAAACCACTCCCGCCCGCGTCGCAATTGTCCGCTCAGCCGCTGGACGCCGTGCTGATGACTGTCGCGCGCCTGCATAGCCTGGGCAGCAGCTCAACCGCTTTTCGCATCATGTCCGAATTCAAATCAAGAAACAGGAGCGCATAACATGACTCAGCAAACCGTGAAGTTTGGCATACAGCTTCCCGTCGACATGGGACAGGACGTTGCCGAAGTTGCACGAGAGCTTTCCGAAAACTGCCAGGTAAGCTACCGGCTGCCCGAGCCAGACAGCGAGTCCGCCAAAGACGAACTCTCCTTCGATCCGATATCGGGCGCGGCCATCGGCTGGATACTCCTGAAGGTGGTGGGTGCCGCCGCGCAAGGCATCGCCGCAAAACTGATCATCGAGATTGTTTGCAAGCGATATATGGGGCGCTCAAAGGAGTCGAAGGTCGTTCCAATCCGATTTTCCGACGGCACGATTTTCGAGCTGAATACGGACGATCCCGAGTCCACCGAACAGCTTCGCAAGATCCTCGCGGAAAAGGCCGATCGTTGAACGCCCTGTATGGCAGTGATGGCTTCGCCAAGGCTCTGACCGACAGCCTGGCCATCTACATCGACTTCGATCGACTTGGACTCGAGTCAACCCCGGCGGCCGTTTCCCAAGCTGTCCAGCGGCTGTTGGGTTTGCACGGCCCAGACGAGACGCTGCGATCGGAATCCCGATTCAATGAAGCGGCTCGCGACTATTTCGAGCACTTCAAAAAGATCGACCCCAGCGACAGAACGGTGGGGATCTTTCTCGCCTATCTGTCATGTTTTTTTCATGAGGCTAGACACTCGCACGATCTGATGTCGACGATCGTAGGCCAGCGCATCTTGCGGCAGTACTTCGTGCATTACAAGAATGTGCCGAAACTGCAACGAAAGCTAAAAGACTGGCAAAGCAGGAATGCATCGCAACCTATTCCGCTGCCCTTGTCCAGGCATGCGCCGTCCATGAACGGAATAGATCAGGACGTGCTGGAATTCGTGTCGAAGTATACGGAACTGGATTCTTTGCTGGATAAGGCCGGCGTAGTCGGTAGCGGAGTGTATTCGTGGGTCGGCGTGAAGCATTTGCTCGAGGCGAGTGCCGTCCTCGTTCAGCTCGAAGTCGTGTACGACCTGTTTGGGGGCGAAGCATATGAAATTCTCTGGAAACTGATACATGGCGGCCCGAACGCGAGAACCTACACGTGGCTGATCAATGGTGTCGCCGAGGATTTGCTGCTGACGGGAAAATTCGCCGGCCGCCATGGAGCCGGCTCCGTGATGAACTATCTTCTTTGGGTTGCGCTGCAGGGAAACGCTAGAACAGTAGAGGGAAAGGAAGTCGAAGTTTCGGCGGGCGCATTGTATTTTGCGTTAATCGAACACGTCTTGCGCAATGGAAGCGGGACCATCGACGTCGCCGAGGCACATCAACATGCCGCGTCTTTTTTGGCGGAGTGGGGCTTCCATGATCTCAACAGCATGCTGGACGGATTCCATCAGAGGGCGAGTCAGCGACTGGAGAGAAGCTTAACCAATATTACCGTTGCTACGGATCACCTGTTCAACGTTGTGGAGACACAGCTATTGGATAGTTTTCTTCCGTTCTGTCATTCGATTCTGGCCGACCCCGAGGCTTATTTTTCCGGGCGAAGGTACACAACCTCTTTGATATCCGGGGAATTGCCGGGTATCCCCATCTACTTTAAAGCGAATGGCGAGGTGTTTCAGTCGTTTACGCCGGGAGAGAAGCCGATAAGCCGCGAAAGCGCCGAGAACATGATTGCGTTTTCGAGCATGATCCGGCTTCTTGTGAATGGGCGCCGTTCGGCCGGCTTACCGTTTGTCGAGGATACGTGCTTCGAGGCGCTGACTGCGGATGCGGGGTTGGTTTTTTCTGATCGGTTGTTTGAGGGGTTTTGAACCCGGCTGGGATCGAAAAAATCGGCGGGAGGCGCGTCAGATAAGGCACTGACAGGAGGCCACCTTTTGTGGGTACGCCCTGGAGGGTAGCAATCTTGTCGCCACAATTTTTTGCTACAAATTATTACGGCACGCCCTCGCTAGTAATCCGCCTTGGGTGGCCCATCACGCATGAACAAGCTGCACGACGAGCCGGTTTAAGTCTCCAAGGACAGATATCGTGATTAAAGCGCAACGTGCCTTTACGCAATGGAATGGACGTTCGTGGCGCTATGCTCGAACCTCTATGGCTTCACCGCACCTTTGGCAGGTTTGGCAACAGTCTTTGAGTTTGATATATAACGGGCGTCGCTAAGAGGTGATTGATAATAGTCTTCATCCAAAAACCTAAGGACTCGCTTCAACTCAGCGCGAGTTTCGGGGAAAATAATCGTAGTCTTTCCATCCACCTCTTGCGTCTTGATTTCGATGTCAAAGCTAACAGCAACTTTCGCGATTTGATCGGCGGGCGTCTTGTCCAAAATACCAGATTGGCGGATCAAACCAATTTTTCGACGGGTCCATGCATCGCATGTGTCGAGAAATGCTTTTTGGGCTTCCGGCGGCTTTTCTGCAATTCGACAAAATTCCTTAACATCAGCATCGGTCGCCTCCTTGAAATAGTTTGAAACGTCAAAAATCGTCCTAACGAAGTGAAAACTAGAAAATAGTAATTTTGCGCCGTCAAGAACAGCTGTCAGCTTGTTATCAAGGGTAAGGCCCGTCCCATCAAATTTTGTGAACTTATCCTTACTATGGATGATTGAAAAACCCTTCGGACTGATAATTCGCCGTCGATCAAAAGCTTGGGCCAACACTCGGGTTTTACCCTGATCCGAATATCCCGAAAATACTGCATGGACGTGCTCCAACCCGCCATTCTCTATGCTCAACTCGGGATAACCCAGCGGATCAGCAATTGCCGCCCCCAACTTGTCAATATCATCAAAATCCTCAATGTACAACAGCTCATGCTCCTCGGGACGATATTTACCATCGAATTTATAGTAATCATCGGTTTCGACACCATTGAAAAATTTCTCTTCCTGCCCTATAAATAACTCGGTTATTGACTTTTGCAATTCCTGGGTGACCGAAACTCTCATCACGCGAGACTCATTAATATCAGTCAGGACGAACAAATTCAAAAAATTCTCGGGCACGGCTAACTCCTGTCTAGTATTAAATATTCTGTTAGCTGAACGGCTGTCTTAACGCTTTTCACGTTAACTATTTTTCTCTTTGTGACAAGCAAAAATGAAATCCCATTTTCAGAATCCACCTCATAGAAGTGATAACCGAATATTCCAAGCAAAGGATTTACTTGAATTGAATGAGTGCCCCAAATCACAAAAGCCAATAAAGCTATAAAAATTAATATTGCCGTCGGCTCTAACGTCACTGTTTTTGCGAAAAACAGAGGTAAAACGTATGCCACAAAAAACCCGATAACGTCCTTATCTGCCGACTTCGCCTTCTTTATCGTAATAGGCACCGTTTCCAAGTGTGTCTTTGCCAAGTTCACAATCCCTATGCATGATCCGCCAAGAACAATGGCTACAGCGAGTATAACGAGTCCCCATGGCCAAAACCCTTGCTTGAGAGAGATCACATAGCTCAACGAAAAGCACACAGGTGCGAGAGCCGTAGCGATGAAGTAAGTTTTGACGATTTTTCCGAACATAGCTCTCCCACGGTTTTCGCACTGTATAAAAACACAGTACTAGATCGTGCCCAGAAGTGCAATCACCACCGACATCACAAATCAGTCAACAATCACCAAGGGTTAACCCTTGCCCCGGTATCGCAGAAGCGTGGTAATTATTCCTCAAACCACTTTGACCGTATCGAAAAATACACTCGATCTTTTTGCCAGAGCGAGTCAATCGCGAAATCGTCCCGTTGGTGACTATTGCGATCCTGAGTAATGCCGCCAAACGAACGGGCGTCTCTTCCATACTGGAAGGCCCAGCATGAACGCAACCAGAACGTCGCCCCAGAAAAGACCAAGAAGCTCCGCTGCGGGGTAACGCCTGTGAACAACGACTGAGCGACACGCTCGATGCAGCGATCCGTCGACGAAGTCCAAGCGAAGTAGCGCAGCTTGAAATTGTCATAGCCTGCCACCGCCACAGGCTCGGTTATGGCTCTTGACACTAACTATCGCGACACCAAGATCCGCGAAGTACAATGCTCCTCGTAATACCAATAAGAAATTAACGAGGACCGCATGGAAAATCCTATAGAAGATTTTGCGAAGGAACGGGGCATCAAATATTTAATGCACTTCACGAGGCTGGAAAACCTCGGCTCGATTGAGCAGCGAGGGCTCATCACTCGCGATGTGCTGGTGACCGAAGGTAATGTTGGTGCATTAAATGACAAAGAGCGCCACGACCATACTGACGCAGTGTGTCTGTCGATCGGTTTTCCCAATTACAAAATGTTCTGGGGTCTTCGCCAAGACAACAAGGACACGGACTGGGTTGTCGTTGCTGTCGATGCGTCCGCACTCTGGCAACTCCCATGCGCGTTCTGCGCAGCAAACGCCGCGAGCGGCCATATCTCTGCCATTCCGATTGAACGACGGCAGGCCGTTGAAGCGTTCCGCAGCATGTATGCTGATTATGAAACGAAAGTTCGTGCTCAATTAGGAATCAAGGACTGCTACCCCACCAATCCTCAGGCCGAAGTATTGATGCTGAAAGGCGTTCCTCGCAGCTATATTCCCGGTGTGTGGGTGCCGAGTACTACAATGCAAGGCTCGGTCAAGGCCCTACATCCGGGTTTGCAGGTCGCGCTCGGGCCCAACCTTTTCAAGGCCCGTCCCGACTACGCTCACTGGAAATGAAACGTATAACTCATGGCTGAACGTCCAATATTCACTCCAACGCTAAGCGGGCCACTGCTCGTCTCGACGCATCACGTCGAATTTCAGTGGTCACCAGGCATGGCAAAGAGTCAAGCACAAAAATCCATTGATTCGCTGCATGAGCAGGCAAAGAAGCAACTGCACGTAAACAGCGTTTTGGAAATATCCAGCAAATCACGAGACGATGCCGGTGTACGCCTCAGTGCCTTCAACCTGATGATAAAGACTGTTCGCTATGAACAAGAATTCAGTCTCGAGTGCGCATATCAGGCCAGTAAGGTTTTCGAGCGTGGCGGCCCATTCAAGGATCTGCTTAAGGTCAAATCAATCGATGCTAAGCGCGACCCACGACTCAACCAGCATGGTCGGCTGGTCAAATTCCAATTCTTCGGCACAGATTGGCCGCTAGAGCCGCGCACTGCCTTCTACGACTGGCTCTACATTAACGCACTACACAAGAAGCCCGAGCTTGCCGAGGTCGTACTGACGTACCATGCATTTTCGGACATCGCGTTTAACCCGGAGCGCTCCATCAATTGCCAAGCCTACGCTGCAGCTCTCTATGTGTCGTTGCATACGCGTGGTTTGCTTACTGATGAGGTACTTCGGAATCAGGACGAATATCTCAGCGTGATCAATACCGGTGCAGTCAGCAACGCGCACGAGAACACCGTACGCAACCATCCTCTTCGCTTCGAGTAATTATCTAGGCTTGATGCCCTCACTGTCCCGCAGTTCCCCTCCCCTCGTCGACGTATTTGGAGACGCTGATAGTCTGCAATCAGTCTCGGGGCATACGTATCAACGTCGACCTATGAAAGTCCGAGACGCATATCGTCGCGGCGCGCTTACGATGGTGGCTTGCGGGGTACGACTGTCATTCGTTGCATAACGATCCCGCAACGCTTGCTTTGCTATACCACGCTCAGTTTGGCTTTGCTCTTACCACGAGTGGACCCGCCGCCCTCGATGCTGTGATAGTTGGTGAGGCGAAACAAAAGGTTGTCGAATTCCGCAACCGGTAGCGACAATGCGCTCGAGATCGAGTGCTTCGTCATACCATCGGCACGCAGCATCTGCATAACCTTGTCCCAAACAACCGAGGTTTCACGTTCAACGGAGTATGGTTCAGATTGCCGAAAATGCTGCGATATCTGAATCGCGAAGTTACGGTACTGCCAATCAGTGGTAATGCCAAGGCGATGCAATCGATAATTCAGAGCGGCGACCGATACTCGCCATCGCCTTTTGGCTTCCACAATCTGATTTATTGCGTTGACACGAGGAAGCCTTGCTTTCAAATCTCCCTCTGGCATCAGAAATGCCGAGGCAAATTGGTTAGCCTCATCTTCGACAACCCTTCCCCCCTCTGGACCACCATGTTTGTGCAAGACAAGATGTCCTAGTTCGTGCGCAGCGTCGAACCGACTGCGTTCTGCAGTCTTAAGCGTGTTCAAGAAGACGTAGGGTGTCTCCTTCCTCCACATAGAAAAGGCGTCGACCGTCTTAGTATTCTCAGCGAGCGAAAATACCCTTACACCCTTGGCCTCAAGGAGATGCACCATGTTTGTAATCGGGCGCTCTCCAAGTCCCCATTCCTCGCGTAGAACTCGTGCTGCTGCTTCGGGATCGGCACAGTCCTTACAGTCAATGAGGGCATGTGAAGGCAGATGAAACCGCGCGTCGATCCAGTCGTTGAAAATAAACGAAAATGCGCCAGCGGCGAGGGCCGCGTCCCTCTCGCGAGCAGACATCGTACTCATCGATCTGAAGCTCGCAGCTTCAGGCTGTGGCTCATCAATATCGTTGCCGGAAAAAAAGGCAACTGGGAAATTCAATGCCCCTGAAAGCGCATTCAAACTTTCTTCCGGCGGTTCAGCTTCGCCGCTTTCATACCGAATGATTGTCTTTTGATCACAGCCCAGCAGCTCTGCGAGAGCCTTTTTCGTGAACTTGCGTCGGCGCCTAGCGAGACTCAGTCGGCTTGGATTAAACATGCTTACTTACGGGTTACTTCAATAGGGAATGAGTCGAGATCGTCATCATCATCGCTGCTATTTTGATCACGGACTGGCGTATTCCACTCCCCAGGCGCCACGAGAATCACCTTTTCAAGGCACTCGGAAGCGTAGCCAGCATCGAAATCTCCCAGCAACGACAATTCGGCCTGGACGTTGTCGCCCTTGATGAAAACGCAAACGTGCCACGTAGCATATTCGCTGAGATTAGTGACCGGTGAGTCGCCGTCAGGAGACGGCCAGTCATCGGCATCAGGCAACGTATATTGATGAACCTGCTTATTGTTGAAGGCGGCGCGTTCCGAGTTCGGGCCCTTCTTAGAGCGATTCTGTGGAACACGATCAGGAACACCGGCCCCGTCATCAGCATTCAGGATAGCCAGTCGGACCTTTTTCTCACGATTCAGACAGGTAGCAAGCCCGCCGGTATTGTCTTTGAGCCAACCCAACGGTCGAAGCAGTTCACGGCTTCGACGGACGCCGTGTCGCCACGAAGAATAGCCCGGGGCACCCGGCGGATCGTTGTCGGTACAGCCTGCATATCCCGCGACGCACGCTTGCACGATCTCGATCATAATTTCGCGGGTGAGGCCGAGTTGCGACAGCCTCGATTCGACTTCTTCGAATTTCTGGTACACGACCGCAGGCATACGAGAACTCCATGTCCACTTTTTGATCCTCAATTGTAATGGAAAAAATGGACATCGTGGATCTATCGACGACGACCCGCTGACTCACGCGATTCTTGCGCGCCTCGAGGTCCGTCTGACTCACAAGTACAAAATTACCGCAGATCGAGCCTACACACCGACACCTGATTCAAAGCCTTATCTCGTAACGCTGGTCGCAACTGACTACCCTGGCGCTACTTCCGCTCATTCACGCCAAAGCAGACATGGCGCCCAAAACCGGCGTAAGCCTATCCTGCCATCACTCATTTCTCTATTGTTCTTCTGTGGCTTCGACTAAACATTTTCAGCGAGTTTAGCCCCAAAAGTCGGCAAGGCAGCCCTAGAGCGTTCGTTAGGTAATCCCACGACATCTGCGAACACTCTTCATCCGTCTACTGGTAATGCGTTCACATTCCGTGCGGTGCCTCAATCGTGTCTGTCGGGGATACAGGAAAATTCTGAGAGGTAATCTGCTCTTTCGTGTCGTAGCCCAGCGTACGTAGCGCACTGTTGATCGTGTTCTCGCTCATGTAGCGAGTCGCTTCCGAACGCTTAGCAACACTACGAAAAATTGGCCCCTTCGGTCCAGTCAGCGGATACAACTCCCTCAGGATCTCCATGGCCTGCAATGGAAGCGGCACCACGTGGGCTGGCGTACGACTATCCCGCTTCTTCCATTCCCGCATCTTCATTTTTTCAGGCGGGCAGATCCAAACGGCGCCATCAAGATCGATATCTTCCCAGTGGGCAAAGCGCAACTGGCCCGGTCGCTGGAAGAGCAATGGAGCAAGCTGCAACGCTGCACGGGTAATTACATGGCCGCTGTAGGCGCGGATATCGCGCATCAGCTGTCCGACCTGCATGGGGTCAGTGATCGCCGGGTAATGGCGGCTACGTACTGCGGGAAGTCCGCCAGTACGGCCATTCACAAAATTCTTGGCTGGCTCAAGAACGCCGGTATCCACTGCGTATTGATATACGTGCTGGATAGTCTCGCGGACCCGCATCGCAGTTTCAAGATGGCCGCGCTCTTTGATGCGGTGCAGACAACGCACGACTTCAGTCGGCTTGATGTCATCGACCGGAAGCCGCCCCACCCAGGGAAACACATGCAGTTCCAGGTAGCGGATGATCTTTTCAGCGTAGCCAGCGGACCATTGGCGATCCTTCTCCGATACCCCAGAATCGAAATCGAGGAAAAACCATTTTGGGGTACACCGCCGGGCATATGCAAACCCCGGCTTTGAACGGAATTCACTGGCTTTCCCCGGACGCAAAAATCCCGCAACGCCTTACCCGGCAGGGCTTTTCAGGATTTCAGGGGATATCTACGGAAATGCGGATGGCGCGCCCGGCTGGGATCGAACCAGCAACCCCTGCCTTCGGAGGGCAGAAAACCTTACAAACAATTTTCAGCATGTCCGCCAAATTACGCGAACATATTCTACGTATTTTCTCATCCAACAGCACAATTCCAGCGACCGCATAAATCAAATCACAGGGACGCATTCAACCGCATATCATCTCCACGATGCGCACCGATCTATTCTAATATCGACCTGCATCGGCATGTCCTTTCGTTCCAAGCCACGCCGAACTGCGAGACTTTTTTTGTCCGTTAGTACTCTTGCAGACAACTGAGGAGCGTTGCGCACCACCCCGTCAATCCCGTAGTGCGAATCCAGCAGAAAACGAAATCATTAACTGTCTCCACGGACAGAAGTAATTATCGCCAAACGTGCATGTCTGAAAACTAGCCAATCGACGCGATGAGAAAACAAAGACCCCGAGAGTCATCCAACGCCCACCTTCGTCATTTAGATAGAAATTTCGCTCTTCATTCGCACAAGCTAATGGGTTACGTCATGATCAAGCTCTTGCAATCAGAGAACAGGACATCATTGTGAAACTGAAATCACTGCTTTTCTCACGGTCATCTGAGGCGCCACCGGAAGCGGACATCCATTCGACACATAAGTCCCGCCCGACTCCGAATGTACTCGCGCACCCCCATCTATCACCGATTAGCGGGTTACCCGAAAACACCTCCCCCTCGCACACGGCGAATCTTTCGCCACGCCCCCGAGTGCGGTTGCCTAGTACAAACTCCAAAGCTTTTGTTCCCCCAAGCCCGACAAATTCTGTTCAGCCAGGCAACAAATACGATACGCTGGGTGTAGTGAATATGCCACCACCAGAGGACCGGACACCGATGAATCGCAAGGATCTCGAACGGGTCAAGGTCTCTGTCAATAACGGTCTATTAATGCAAAGAGGCAAACCAATGTCTACGAAAGGACAGAATGCCGAATTCGTCATGAACGGGGAAGGAAATCTGTATGTTGACGCCGGTCGTGGCCATCAAGCTTTCTTGGGTAGTCGACCGGTAGCAGCAGCTGGAGAAATGCAGGTGAACAACGGGAAACTTGTCGAGATCAACAACCAAAGCGGGCACTATCAGCCTCCGCCAGCCTTTGTGCAGCAGACAGTCGCTCATTTGCAGAGTCAAGGTGTCCAGGTTCCCGCGAGTGCACAAAACTTCATGCAAGTACCCGATTTGAGAACGCGAGCCTATCCCACGGCGGACGGATGGACAACTGCCGTACGCACAGAGGACTATGATTCCGCGAAACAAGAGGAACACTTCTGGGAGGACGGCGAGGTCTTGGACATAGGTTGAAAATAGCTCGTTCGAGCCGCGCCTTGTTAGTCGCGGAGAACAGAACATTCATCTGGCTTGAGCCGTTCGTCGCGCCACGTGGCCATGAGTGCCGGCAATAGGTCGTAGACCGGCATATCGGCAAAGGCTCGGTAGCCGCGAAGAAGCGCATTAATACCGAGCTGTTTGATGGCCCCACCGCGATAGGCGTCGCAGTATCGCCGTAGGACATCTACGAATATCGTATCGGGCCGCCCGGAGCCTCGCCCATATCCTAAAAGCGTTCGACCGGGTGCGCCCACTTACAGAGCCATCAACCGCTGAACCGCAACGCGCCCTTGATCTGGCGAAAGATGTGCATACCGTTCAGTCACCGTCACCGACGAATGGCCAAGCAAATCACGAACGACGTAGAGCGACACACCATCCATGACGAGCCAAGAGGCAAAGGTGTGACGCAGATCGTGAATGCGGAAGTCGTCAATGCCGCTACGCTTACACGCGGCCTCAAATCCCTTTTGCAGCGTAGTAATGCGCGCACCCGACTTCGCCCCAAACACCCACGGAGACCCTGGACAGTGGTCAGCCACCCAGCGTTGCTGATCCCGCAACGCCGACAGCGCCGCATCGTTCAATGGAATCAGCCGCCGTCTACCGCCACGAAGTTTTCACCGCATCACGCAGATTGCTGACGTTATGGCACGAGTCCCACTCGTAAAGCATCGCGCGGTTCATTCCGAACAGACGCCGCACATGCACGTGCCGCCCGACCAGGTCACGCACTGTCTTGTTCATTCGCTGCGGATTCTGCGTCACCAGCACGAAATCGACGCCCAGATGACGATGCACGTGCAGCTTCTCAATATCCTCAGTCGGCTTCGTGCTGACCGACACCGGAGGCCAGATGCGCTGGACCTCATCAATGAACACGATATCGTTCGGCTCCACATGCTTATGCCACTCGCGGATCCACGGCTCATCGACCATGACGTGATCGATAGCCAGATCCTTTACGCCATCGACCAGCAGCCGTCGCCCCCGTTTCAACTCAGGCAATAGCGACCATATGGCATACAGCGATTTGCCACTGCCGGGAACACCCGTTATCAACGTGATCATTTGAGAAAGAACCTTTTGGCCGCAGAGATACCCGCCAGCGTGACCCGCGCCGACACCGCGCCGAGAATGTAGGACACGCCCTGGAACACACCGCCAATTGCCAGCACGTTAGCCATATCGGACGGCAGCCCCGACACGCCTGTCGTGATCCAGCTCACAAGCTGGCTGAACGCTGCATCGAAACCCACCACCGTCATGACACCCACGCCGAGCGCCACGAGCGCCTGAATCAGCAGCGGCCCTGCCAGCGACATCAACCACGCGGCCAGACCGGTCATGATTTAAGCCCCGCACCGAAGATCAACGCCGCAATAATCCCGCACGCCGCAAGAACGAACGGACGAACACGAGACATGAAATCGCACTCAGGCTGATAGGAGAACGAGAGCCCCATCCCGAATACCGTGATGCTCACCGGCGAAGGACATACGCCATCCGATGCGCCAACCGTAACGGGTGTAACCGAAACCGTCGCATCGCTCGAAGGCAACGTTGGCGCAGTTGCAGAGCCAGGCTGCTGACACGCAATGATCGACGGATCAAGCTGGCAAAGATCGGGCGTATCTGACGGAGACGAACCCGAATCGTCACCGGTACCCGGATCGGTGCCGCTGCCTGTTCCCGGATCAGTGCCAGTACCGGTACCCGGATCGGTGCCCGTACCTGTGCCCGGGTCAGTACCCGAACTGGGCGAGGTAATCTGAAACGGACTACTGGCGCCCGAAGGCGTAGAAGCCGGAGACGACGCACTACCGACACTAGGCCAGTTCGACGGACTCGAACTCTCAATAGCCCCCGTATCCGCAGACGTTATAGGGTTCGACGCAGGGTAAGGAATACCGCTATACCCGGACTGCTGCGAAGCACTCTCCCAAAGCGCGTCAGCAAGCGCAGCAACAATAATCGGGCTCAGCGGATCATCCAGATCAGACGACGGGACACCGGACGACGCGGACGAACCCGACTCAGTGACCGGCGGAAGAGGCCTGACTGTCTCATACGTGACACAGCCACTGTCCCCATACATACCCGAATCACAGCTTCCAAACGGAAACCCTTTATCGTCCGAAACCCTCGCCACCTTCATGGTCTTCACTTCACCAGCAGCAGGCGTGAACCGGCTCACCATCGTATAGGAACACGTTCCACTACCATTACTGTCAACGTCGCAGCCATTTGACGACACCCCGTCAACAACGGGGTTATCCGAATCCTGCTGCATGGATTCCTGCAAGATCGCCTCAGCCGATGAGCCGTAAATCGGGGCACAACTACCCTGACCACCAATTACACAAAAATACGGCGCGCCTGACTGCAAGGGAGAAAACGGACTGGCACTCCCGTCACCCGACGTATCCGGCGTCGCATGTGACACCGAAACCGTCCCGTCATGATTCAACTGCCACGCCGTCAATGAACCATCACCTAGCGGCGTCGGTTGAGTCAGCAAACCCAACGGCCCCGCAACGCTAGCCAGCACACCCAGCCACGCACCCGCACCAGCAGCACCCGCCGCCGCAGACATGGCAGCCTCAGTCGCGCCAACCACGCTATCGAGCGCACCAATTCCCAATTGCGCCGCCTTACTCTCCACCGTCTTCTCGATAATCCGGTTGATAAGCCCGGAGCCGCCCGACGGAGTCTGCTGCGCATACGCAACGTCATGAGGCGCAGTGAACAGGATGCCGAACAGCAGCACGCCACAGGACAGAATGAACGAACCAAACCGCACGCCGAATCCCACGCATCACCCCGCAAGTCAACCGAACAGAATCATTCCCGCGCCGTAGCACGTCGCCACCACTATCACCAGCTCGATCCAGTAGCTCACGCTATTCCCCCGCTGAACCCGCAATAAAATCGCGCAGATGACGCAGCCCCCACGCCACCGCCAGCACACCTAACACCGCACCGCCGATTGCCAGGCCAGCACCCGAACCATCGGCACCTGAACCCGTATCCATCAAATCCAGCCGCATTACCGACAGCTGGCCCGCCGTCCCGTCACCCATCACACACGACACCGCCGCCCCCCCGGCCAGCACCGACCCCGCCGCAGCGCCCGACGCCGGAGCGCACACCACCACATCGAGCCCTGCACTCATATCTGCCCCGTAAACGAAAAAGCGACGCTCCCCACAAGGAAAGCGCCGCGAACCGTCAGGTCATCCCCCGGACATCAACGACCGAGGAACGTACGAACCATCTTGATACCCCACGCCACCGCCACGACGCCGAGGACCGCACCACCGACCGTCACCAGCGCCGGCGCCACGTTGTTGATCGACGCGACGATTGCCGTCGGATCGAACGTCGAGGCATCCGAGGTTTGCGCGAAAGCGCCAGCCGACGCAACCGCAACCGCCGCACCAACCGCAGCACGCTTCACACCCTTCAACATTGCAAACATTTTTTTCTCCCTGATTTAGCCCACCGATTAGGATTCGTCCGACCGGGCCGGCTTCGAACGGATCAACTTCTTTGGCGGATCGCGCCGCGCCAGCACCGCAGACGCATATCCGACACCCTTACAGAGCAGATACACGAACAGCATCACATTCAGAAACGTTAGCTGTCCTGCAATCTGCTCGACTGAATCTGGCGGAAGACTCTGCATCACCACTCCCTTCTCTCCTGAACTAGCCGTTGTGAATCGCGATACGCATCTCAGCGAGCAACGTCCCCAGCTCAAACGGCATCGCAAACGCGCCAAGCGTGAACGCCGCCAGCGACCAGTCTTCGAGATGTTCAGCCGCCTGCATCCCGGATATACGTCGCACCAGTTGCAGCGCTTCGAACCCCACGCACGACTCGCCCAGCTCGAACCCATCGCGACAGACATCCAGAATCGCCGCCTGCTGCTCAACAGAAAACTCGCTCACCAGCTCATCGACCGGAGGACACTGCTCATGCCGCAGGTTTTCCGCCAGCTCCCAGAGCACCACCCGGCCATCGAACGCGGCAACGGGTGCCTTCGCATTCCCTTCAGATGCAGACGAATCCGCAGGCGTTTGTTCTGACGAGGACGATTCAGCAGGAGACGTTGCACCCGCAGGAAGATTCGTTGACTCCGCAGGCTTCTTCTTCAGCCCCGCAAGCACTTCCCTCGCTTCTTTACGACCCGCCTTGCCTTCACGGACATTCAACGCCAGCACTGATGCATGCGACTCGCTCAGCTCAGCCACTTTCGAAATCGCCTGCAGCAGCTCCACGTCCTCTGTTACGCCGTCCTCAAGCAGCTTTCTCGCGCGCCAGTCAAAGCCGTCATAGGTCAGCGCAAGCCGCTTCGATACCCACGCGGACGACTTCTTCACGCGACCGGCCACCCGATCGACCTTTTTGAGCCGGTCATACAGCCGCCGGATCGCCCGCGCCTCATCCTGCAAACTCAGTTCTTCGCGCTGGATGTTCTCCGCAAGCTGCATATCGTCCGCAGCTTCTTCGCTTACATCACCAACCAGCGCGGGCACTGCCGACAGCCCCGCCATACGAGCCGCACGAATCCGACGCTCGCCCGCGATGAACCGATACCGCCCCTCAACCGGCGTACGCAGCAACACCGGCTGAAGAATCCCGCGCGCCTTGATGTCGTCCGCCAGCTCGATAAGCGCCTGCTCATCGAACGTCGTCCGCACCTGCTCCGGCATGTCGATTACATCGAGCGCGACAAACTGCAACGCCGGACCATCCGACGCTGGAAACACATCCCCATTCAATGGCACCGCCGCCGCTTTCCTTGCTCTTCCCGCCATCACGTCCCCCGCATTTAGCATGCGAAAAAAGCGGACCGCAAACTTCACGGCCCGCACCGAGGCAACTTATGCCGGGACCGCATCCGATTTCGGACGCGCCATTGGACGCCCCCATGGCTGCAACGACGTAATACGCGGTTCGAGCTTGCCCTCCATCGACTGGAAAAATGCGAAATTCGCGAGGTAATCACCCGGCTCCGTTTCCTTCAGCACATCGGGCAAATTGATCGTGCCGACGAGCAGCTGCGGCTTACCGTCCACTTCCTGTTCCAGCACACATTGCGCGGAAAAAATCGACCATGCGTTACCAGTCTTCCTGGCAATACCCGAACGATTGATGACCTGGAGAACCTTCAGCTTTTGCGAATTCATAAATACCCCTTTGAGGTTAGGACTACTATCCACAATGAATAAAGCCTTTTCAGGCGGATAACAGACTCACGCACTCGACGTGAGACGCTTAGCGCTCTACCGCGCTTAAGTCACTACAGGCACCGCAACTACCCACGCGATCGACACCACACCACGCGCACAACTCAGGTACGTCATCACCATAAGGACGCACCCGAACGTCATCCGGCAGCGGTCGGGCAGGACCGAACACGCGCGGAACAAAATCCAGCGACGCGACGGCACCCGACTGTACGCAAGCCGGCCTCATCACTATTGAAGGAGCGGATTCGCTAGCGCGCCGACTTCGACCGGCACCAGCGTAAGGAAATTAGGTTCGCGACCTTGGCGCGACAGCTCGTCACGTGCTTTCTCTCGTACACCCTCGCTACTACGAGCGCGACGAACCTCAATGGTCGCGACACGCGTATGCGCGCACTGCGTATAGGCATAAACACGATATACAGGCACAGCTAACCCCCGTCCGTTACAACCCCAAAATTTCGCAGGCGAAAAATATACCCATTGGGTACATCGCCACTGAACCCTGCTATAGTCCGTTTAACGATACATGAAAAATTTCACGTTTCTTGAAATTGGATAATTTCACAAACCTTGAAATAGGTCAAGAGGTTTTTATGAATGTCGATGAACTGCTCGACGCAGCGAAACGTAAGCAAGGCTCATTGGGCGCTGTCGCGACCACGCTGGGAGTACGGCAATCGACTCTGTCGAACTGGCGTGCGGGACGCAGCAATCCGAACGCAACAGAAATCGCATTGCTTGCGGAAATGGCTGGGTTGCCTATTTTCGAGACGCTGGCAGAAGTGGAGTGCGAACTGAACGCAGATCAACGTTCAGTATGGGATCGCGCATTGGGAAACCTACGCGCGGCGGGAGTAGCTGCAGGCGTGGTTCTAGGGGTAGGGATGGTGACGCTGACAGCGGTTGCACCTGAAAAGGCACAAGCTGCAGAGAACGACAAGAATAGTGTGGCGCGCCCGGCTGGGATCGAACCAGCAACCCCTGCCTTCGGAGGGCAGTACTCTATCCATTGAGCTACGGGCGCTTCACCACGGGGGAAACTACGCGAAAGCACTGCAACCAGAACGGCCGCAACGCCAAAGCGAGAGACCGCAAGGATACCCGGTTTCATCCGAACCGTCCACCGGACGGCCGGCGAGACGCACCGCGAAGCCATCCGGGTGGCCGCCCCGCTTCGGGTAAACGCCTGCTGAACACCGTTCGGGCCGCTCGCCGCCGCCGAAATCTTGCGTCTATAATCGTCCGTGGCTGATAAAGAACAAGAAGTTGCCGTCGCGCTGTACCGCTCACATACCCACGGAGACGAGACAAGCATGAGCGAAGCACCACACGGAGCCCCGATCAAAACCCCTGCACAGCTCATCGCCGCGGTCATCGCCGGGTTTGCTGTGCCGATCGCCATCATCGTTCTGCTCGCGGTCTACGTCGATAACTCGACGCGCACGGGCGCCGGCACCGACTCCCTCTCCGACGCCGAAGTCGCCGCCCGCATCCATCCGCTGGCGCAGGTCGAAATTCGCGACGCCAATGCGCCGCGCGTCTACAAGAGCGGCGAGGAAGTCTATAAGGCCGTCTGCTCCGCGTGTCACGCGTCGGGTGCGGCCGGCGCGCCGAAATTCACCAATACCGCCGACTGGGCGCCGCGTATCTCGCAAGGTTTCGACACGCTCTGGCATACCGCCTTGAGCGGCAAAGGCGCGATGCCGCCGCGCGGCGGCACGAGCCCCGACGATTACAGCGACTTCGAAATCGCCCGCGCGGTGGTCTATATGGCGAACAACTCGGGCGCGAGCTTTCCCGAGCCGGCGCAACCGGCGGCCGGCGCGGCAGCGGCTTCCA
>NZ_VWWM01000064.1:0-42167 GCF_011752945.1 Paraburkholderia sp. Cy-641 | reverse complement strand
CTTCGGGCACTTCGGGCACTTCGGGCACTTCGGGCACTTCGGGCACTTCGGGCACTTCGGGCACTTCGGGCACTTCGGGCACTTCGGGCACTTCGGGCACTTCGGGCACTTCGGGCACTTCGGGCACCTCCGGTACCTCAGGTACCTCAGGTACCTCAGGTACTTCGGGCACTTCGGGTACTTCGGGCACCTCCGGTACTTCGGGCACCTCCGGTACCTCAGGTACTTCCGGTACTTCCGGTACGTCGGGCACCTCCTCCACCCCGATCGGCAACGTCGTCACCCAGGCCAGCAACCTCATCACCGCCGTCGGCACCACGGTTGCCGATACCGGCGGCAAGGTGTCCGGCACGTCGATCCCCGGCGTCAACAGCGCGACGACCACCAACCTCGGCGCGGCGCTCACCGATCTCGGCGACGGCGTGAAGACGCTCGGCAACGGCGCCGCAGCCGGCCTCGGCTCGCTCGGCAGCTCGGCCAATCCGCTCGGCCCGACGCTGACTTCCACCTCGGGCGTCGTCTCCGATGCAGGCGCCGCGGTCAAGTCGGTCGGCGGCGTCGTGGCAAGCCTCGGCAGCGGACCGCTCAAGCCGCTGGCGCCGGTGACCTCGACGCTCGGCGGCGTCGTCGATGGCGTGGGCGGCGGTGTCATCGCCGTCGGCTCGGGACTGAACAAGGTACTGGCGAGCGCGCCGGTGCAGCAGGTCGAAACGCAGCTCAGCTCGGTGATCAATCCGATCACGCTCACCGTCTCCAATACGACGCAAACGCTCGGCAACGCGACCGGCCTCGGCACGCCGCTCGACAAACTGCTCAGCACGCTCGGCAACGGCATCGACTCGGCAGGTCTGAAATTGTCGAACTCCACCAACGATCAGGTCGGCAAGGACGTCGGCGGCATCGTGAGCCAATTGGGCAAGACCGTCACCAGCACGGGCGGCCTGCTCACCGGAGCGACCACCAATCCGCTCGCACCGCTCACCGGACTGCTGGGCGGACTCGGCGGCGCAGGCGGCAGCGGCGGTTCGGGCGGCATCGCAATCCCGCCGCTCACCGGACTGCTCGGAAATCTCGGCCTTGGCCTCGGCGGTACTGGTGGCACGGGCGGCACGGGTGGCACCGGCGGTTCGGCCGGCCTCGGCGGCCTGCTGAGCCCGGTCACCGGCCTGCTCGGCAAGGTCGGTTCGCTCGGCGGCACCTCGGGCAGCGGCGGCCTGCTCGCGCCGGTGACGAGCCTCGTCGGCTCGCTGACCGTCTCGGTGAGCGGAACCGTCAGCGCGGGCGCAAGCGCGGGAACCAGCGGCTCGGGCGGCGGCGGTGCCACGCCCAACCCGGTGACCGGCCTGCTCGCCGGCCTCACCGGCGGTTCGTCGAGCGGCACGAGCAGCGGCGGCTCGGGCAACAAGGGCCTGCTCGCGCCGGTGACGAACCTCGTCGGCGGCTTGCTCGGCGGCGTCGCCACGACCGGCAAGTAAGCGTTCTTCGATACGGCGGCCGGGCCTTAAAAAATCAACAGCCCGGCCGCTAACAATGTCATGACTACGAGGATGGCATGAACTCCACTATCGATACCGTCGCGCAAGCGCCGGACGCTCGCCCGCGTTCGGCGGCTCCGTTTTCGGTCGGCCTCGTCGGCATCGCTGCGGGCCTGCTGACGCTCTGGCTGCTGCGCAACAGCACGACACTCGACGGCGCGACGCGCGGCGTACTCGCGTCTCTCGCGATCATCGCGATGATCGCGCTTCACGATCTGTTCGTCGCGCGCGTCTATTTGCGCCCGAGCGCCGGACTGGCAGGCCACGCGGTGCGGCCGCTCAGTGTCGCGCGCGTCGCGGTGCGGCTCGCCGCGCTTGCGTCGATCTATGCCGGCATCGGCCTGCTCTATTTCCTGCTGCCCGAATACCAGGGCACGTTCTACGAACCGTACTGGACGCTGCTGCGCACGCTCGCGCCGTACGTGATCGTCGCGGCGCCGTTTTATTTCGCGTGGATGGACCGCCGCCAGCGCGACACCGACGACGCGTACCTCGTATGGGGACGCCTGCTGCTGCGCGGCGAGCGCCCCGCCAACTGGCGTCCGCTGCGGGAGATGCTGGCGGGTTGGATGGTGAAGGCGTTTTTCCTGCCGTTGATGACCGTCTATCTGTCGACCAACGCGGATCATCTGAACGGTTCGCTGAACACCGCGCTGAACGCGCCCTTCACGCTCGACTCGTTCCGCTTCATGTACGACCTGTCGTACTCGATGGACCTGATGTTCGGCACGGTGGGCTATCTGTGCACGTTCCGCATTCTCGACAGCCACGTGCGCAGCGCCGAGCCGACGACGCTCGGCTGGCTCGTCGCGCTCATCTGCTATCAACCGTTCTGGTCGGTAATGGCGAACCAGTACCTGCGCTATGAAGGTTCGGTGTTCTGGGACAACTGGCTTATTTCGGTGCCGACGCTGCGCATCGTCTGGGGCGTCGTGATCGTCGCGCTGCTGCTGTGCTATGCGTCGTCGACGATCTCGTTCGGCTTGCGCTTTTCCAATCTGACCAATCGCGGGATCATTACTTCAGGGCCTTATCGTTTCACCAAGCATCCGGCTTATATCTCGAAGAATCTGTCGTACTGGATGATCTCGGTGCCCTTCATCGAGCCGCTCGGCTGGCGCGTCGCGCTCATGCATTGCACGGGGTTGATCGGTATCAACCTGCTTTATTTTTTGCGGGCAAAAACCGAGGAACGGCATTTGATGAATGATCCGGAGTATCGGGCTTACGCGGAGTGGATTGGGAGGAATGGGGTGGTGGCGAGGGTTTTGAGGGTGTTTGGGTAAAAGTACTTGAAATCATGCAGGCGGTAGTTGAGTTGTTTATCGACGCACCTGGAAAGCGGACGAGAACTCGTCCGCTTTTTTCTCTCCATACAAGCCTCGGCAACTCCCTGAATGGCAGGTTACTCGGCTATTAATACCCGAACAGGCTTGCCACTTGCGTTGACCACCAAGGAATCCGCATTTCCCTTGTAGTAACCACTGCGCGACGCATCCGTTCCGTTCATTTCCACCACGTTCCGTGCATCGGAGACGTGCAAAATGGTAATGAATTGCCACGCAACATTATTTTTCATACGTCCAATCGTATCACCCAGACACAGATCCACTCGCAGATAGCCGAAATCGGAATTGAGTAGAATCCCTCTCGCACATGACGCCACCACTGTCGAATCAAGTTCCAATTGGCGGCCATCGACCGAATAGACTCCGACATCACAGCCCTCTAGCTGCGAACTTTGGATGAGCGGCATGCTCACATGCCCGAACACCCATCCAAGCTGTCCGTGTATCACATCATCGCCGGACGTGACTGCGACGGCACGATCGAGCGTAATGACATTACCCGATACTGCTCGCACAAATGCATATTGAGCCCGGTTTGTGCTTCGCCCCACCACGACGGCTCGATTCGTGCGGAAATTTACCCCATCACTGACAGTGATCGACGTTCCTGTCGACGATTGTGCGACAGTGGCCCGTGCGAAGCTGTCGTTACCGGAAGAGACGTAAGATCCACCCTGATTTCCAAGTACCTTGCAAGATTCAAAACACAAACCGTTGATACCCGACCCACTACCCAACCCAAAGGAACCGGCGAGGGAACAGTAAGCCCATATGCAGTTTTCAAATCGGACTGTGTCCGACTGCGGTCCATCGGGAAGTTCAATCGCGCAACCCAAAATTCCCCAGAACGAGCAGCCGGTCCAACGTGATTGGAATGTATCGACTTTCAGGAAGTCACATCGCAATGCGTTGCGGTTGCCGCGTGGCGCAAGTGGCGAAGATACAAAATCCACATTCAGGAATGACATGCCGACTACCTTATTTCCTTGAATCAGAAAAGGCGCGCCATCTGAACGTTGTACGGTATTGCGAAACTGCAGATTCTCGAAATCTATGTCCGCGACAGTAGAAGTCAGGGACGTGTCTCCCTGACGAATCAATAGCATCGGAGCGGCTGCGTCCCGGTTCGCCAGCAGCGTGGCACGCTTCCCTGCGCCGACCAGGCGTATGCCGGAATTCTGGATGACCACGTTATTGAAATACCAGATGCCCGCACCAAACTCGATGGTTCCCCCAGAGTCGCGAAGGTCGTACCCACCGATAGATTCAACGTGGTCAATAGCCCGCTGGACCGCTGACGAACAATCCATACCCGGTACAGCACCAAAATCTGCTACGTTTACTGGTCGATGCGAACGGGAGGCGACGGTTTCGACAGCCGCATCTCCGTGCTCCCCCCCTCGATTCTCTTGTGATTCGCCTACCTGGCGCGGCGTCCGCGTCGACGATGTTGACGCATGAACTTCAGCAATAAAGCTCGCTGCGATCAAGGATCCGCAAGCACCGACAAACCGCCTTCTGCGCATATGAATCTCCCGGTTAACGCTAAATAAAGCACCTGATCAATGCAAGCAATGTGTCATTGCAAAGTGGTCCATATATCAGATAGGCTGTTCTGAAACCCGACAGCAACGCTCGTACAGCAACAGACATTTATGCCCCATTGCATCGAGGCTGAATCTCTCCGCGTGGCTCGACTTTCCGTTTTGGCCCATCGCCATTGCAAGTTCTGGCGTCGATAGCACCGTATGCAACGCTTCGACAAGTTTCTTTACATCTCCTGGAGGCACCAGCAGGCCCGTTACACCGTCTTCGACCGCGTCGGGAATGCCTCCGATTGGTGTGCTGATCACCGGTAACCCCGCGCTCATCGCTTCGAGGATACTCATAGGCAAACCCTCCCTCCACGAAGGCAGACAGAAGATCGCCGCTCGCGCGAGCGCAGCAGAGCGGGCCGATGCATCCAGCCAACCAAGGAAGCGCACATTAGTCATGCCCGCGGCACGGTTACGATAAAACTCAATGTCACCGTCACCACCGAATTCGACTACCACATCGGGCAGAAGACTCTGCAACTGAGACGCAGCAGAAAGGAGATCGTCGACCCCCTTCTGTTGGCCAAGTTTGCCCAGAAAAAGAACCGTCTTTATCGCGGATGCGCTTGCGGCTGAGAGGACCTCCGCCGGCACACCGTTGAAAACGACGTCGACATTGGCTACGCCAATACTGGACTGAATCCAGCGTTGCCACGACGGCGACAGTGCGACCACTCGTGATGCGCGAGAAAATACAAACACGACACAGGCGCGAGATACCCTATCGAGAGATAAATAGTAATCGGCGAACCCGCCACCATGCAGATGCAGGATATAGGGCAAACGAAACGCGACACACGTCACGGCCAGGAGACTCTTCCTCAAGCAGCTGCCGCGTGATGCCATGTGAAGATGAACGAGGTCGCAATCCCTAAGCAGGCCAATGCGAATAACCGATAACCAGGCGCGAACAAACGTAACGAAACCACTCCATCGTCCATCCGCCGTGGTCGGGATGAGTAGCACGTCAACGCCCGATTTAGCCAGATAACTTTCCAGCCCTCGCAATACGGATGCTATGCCACCTTTTTGCGTGATCGACGGCCCGATCAATGCGACTCTCATGTGGTTTCCTCGATCAAGACGAACTCAAACTTCCCGTTTGCCTTGCGTGGAATAGCGTCCACCTCCTCAACCTCAACCGTCACCCCATCAACCCTCGATTTCATGTTTTTGATCAACTGCTCCACACCTGTGCGGCTCCATTCCGGTCCGGCAACAACTTTCAAAACGAAACGATTATCCCCCTTGTAGACGACCTGCCCCTCCACGACATCGGGAACGCCCTTGAATACATGGTCGAGTCGCCCCAGCATTCGTCCATCCGACAACGTAACCACCTTGTCATTCCGGCCGAGGACGCGAGACACCGTCGGGAAAATACAGCCGCAAGTGCATCGCTTACCGTCCAATGTAACGAAATCCCCCGTTCGATACCGCGTCAACGGCATCGCGCGATTGTTGTATCCAGTTCCGACAAGCTCATATCTCCCATCGTCCATGGGAATCAACTCTGTGCGCCCGTAGTCACTGAGCACATGACGCCCGCCCTGCTCACACGTGCCGATAGCCACAAGCCGTTCTGCGTGACCGTACCAATCAAAAACCCGACAGCCAAATGCTTCCTCGATACGGTCTTTCATCTCGCCCGTGAGTGTTTCTGACGACGTCACGATCGCTTTGAGTTTCGTGCTGTCGAATTTCATGCCACTCGCAATCAGCCACGATGCCAGAGCGCTGATGGACGATGGATACGCCTGAATTAGCACTGGGTCGAATTTTCGCATCGACTCGATATAGCTTCGCGCTGTCTCCGACGAAATATGGTAAGACGACAACATTAGCGTATTCGACCACCAGTCACGGCAACCATAGGTTTGTCTCTTGTCTGCACCCCGGGCAACAATATCCCCTCTCAGCCAGACACGACGCTCACCGTGGCGATATCCTGCCCACCTTAGTTGTCGATAGACAAACGCCTCTTCCTTGATTACGGCCCAGATATCCTGCACGAGGACGAGAGGTCGCCCCGTGCTGCCACTGGTTTTGATTTTGTTTCGAAGCAGCGTCGTGAGCGATCTGCCGACGATAAAGCGCTGTGGCTCCTTTCGCACGACTTCCTTATCGATACAACTCGACACATCGTCCACTATCCCAAGAACATCGGGTCGCGCAGAGAAGTGAGCACCGCCTCTTTGAAGATAATTTCGCAACGCCTCGTTCGACCGCTCATTTCGTTTCAGACGAGGATAGATGAGCAATCGGGCCGGGACGCCACGAATCATGTCCCGGATAAAACTCCGCACCGAGTATTTGAAAGAATTCAAAATCATGGTTTGAGCCAATCATTACCTGGCGTTTATATTCTCCAGAGATTTTCCAAATATCAACGCAACACGCGCCTTCAGCAACATCACCGCAAACCGGTTGTTGGTCACCCAATAGCGCCGCCACATGCGTTTCGGTTCCTGTGCTACGCGATAAGCCCACTCAAGACCACTGCGTTGCATCCACGGGGGTGCTCGACGCACTTTGCCGGCTATGACATCAAATGTGCCGCCAACACCCATCACGAAATCCACACCGAGACGATCACGCCATCGGTCAATAAAGTTTTCTTTCTTCGGCGACGTAATGGCGACAAACAGAAGTTTGGCTCCCGAGAGACGTATGATCTCGACCATGCCTTCTTCGTCGTCCCAGAAGTATCCATGGTGGTAGCCGGCAATTTTCAAGCGAGGATAGCGAACCTTTAGAACCTCGGTGGTCCTGCAAACGACGTCATCAGTCGCTCCGAGGAAATACACCGGCATATCACGAAGTACTGCCATCTGCACCAATCGCTCAAAGAGATCGACACCTGCCACTCGCTCGGGAATTTGATGCCCTAGCAGACGTGCCCCCCATACAATACCCATTCCGTCAATATTCACGATATCGCATGCCCGCACTGACGAAGATAGCGCTGTATCCGATTGCATATTGACGAGCTTGGCGACGTTAACGACCACATGCTGCGTGAACTCTCCGGCCTCCATGCGAGCGCTAATCACGTCGACCGTCTCATCCATCGTCGCAACGTCCATCGGACAACCAAAAAGCTCAATACGATTCATTGTCTTCCCCTGGTGACACAGCAATCTCAAGCGTGGCATCTGTTTTTTTTGTCAGGTTTGAAAGCATACCAAGCGCATAGAACGCCCACGCCTGAGTCCAGCGAATATAGTTAACCTTGTTGGCAGAGAATCGTCCTCTCTGATACATGAACCGTTGGTGCCGTGGCAGGTAAAGTGTCTCGATAGCGCGCTTATAGATACGAGATGCCAGATCGTGATCTGCTTTGCTCGCACCAACATTTATCAAAGTAATCAGCGCTTGTGCGACGGAATGCGTATCGAGCGGCCATACGTTATCGTCGTAATACTTGACCGTGCCATCTGGAAGGATGAAAGTCGTCCGGTAGTAATTCATGCCGAGCTCGATCCGCCCAGCAAACTCATCGGTGCACGCTGCACGCTGCAACACCGTTAGCGCCTCGAGGTTGTATCCCGTATGGAAACCGTCGACGAAACCGTGATGGTCACGCGTACCATAGCGCCACGCGCCATCCTCCCGTTGCAAATCACCGGAGCGACGGGCGGCTTTCAAGGCACGACGCATCAACGCCTCACTGCCAAGTCGGCTCGCAGCTTCGCCAACGGTCGCTGCAGTCCATAAATTGGCGTTGTGCACGAATGCAGACTCGCCTGGAATGTAAGCGTAGTAGTCGCCATCGTTCCGATATAGCGAGTCGAGGAACAGGCCTGCATCGGTCGCTGCATCGACGAACCTGGTATCCCCCGTGTGCTGGCCGAGCGCCGCAAGAGCCCGCGCGACATAGCACGTCGTGATCGCATTGGGCGTCCCACGTGGCACGAAGAACGCTCGAGCTGCCCAATCGAAATGGTAACCCCAAGCATTGTGCTTCCATGTCTTTCGCTCAGATCGCTGTTCCATGAGCCATTCGGCAAGCCTCATAGCTTCAGCAACATTCCAGTCATCATGCACTCTGCGCTCACGCTCAAGCAAACCCAATATGATCAACGCGATACCTTTTGGGTTTCGCAGCGGCGGAACGCCGACCAGAGGGCGAAAATTGAAACGGCTGCGCTTGTGAAACTGCAGCCACGCTATCTGCGCGAACGGCACGCTACTCAACCGCAAGCGCCTGAATAGAGCGCTATTCAGGCCATCGAATGGGTCATACCCTGCATAGTCAGATGCACCGCACTGTTTCATCAAGGTGTCGGCGAGAATTCCGGCGTCCGGATATATGCTCATCGAATTTCCTCCGTCAACCTGGCCGTTCTTCGGGACGGCCGTTCAGACAACGGGCGATGAGCGGAAAACAGGTACATCAACAACAGCGCGGCGAAAACATACGAGGCGGAGACGAATGACATCGAGAAAATGTTGTCGAAGCAAAATGCAGCGACGATGAACATCCATATACGATTACGTCTATTGAGCTGGCCGTACGAGAGCATGAACCAAAGCCATATGACACCACCGATCATGCCCATCTCAACAAAGAGATGAGGATAAAACGTGTCCGTTGTAGAAACCGTGTTCTGCAAACCGTACCAGTTGAAGTGATATCGGCTATAAAGCGGAGAGTGATATCTGACCGACGCAGGCCCCCCGAAAGAACCGAGACCTTCCCCGAGAAAATTCCATTTTCCTAACGACTCGAACATCACACGATACGATTCCGCTCGAGCCGAGTTTCCCGCAACCACGTAAAACGACAGTTTCGTGGTCGCCACTTGGATAAGACCATCCAGCCAACCGACCAGATACGCTCCTACCAGCGCCAGCAGTCCGACGAGCACCGACAATATCGATCGTATGTTGAGCCTTCTAGAGACCGCAGCATAAACGGCAAGCGTTGCAAATATCTTGAACGAAAAAGAGAGCAAGCTGAATACGAGAAAGACCCATGCCCATCGCCTGGATTGCTTACTCGGACGATAGTGAAGACAGAGAATAAATGCACAAAAATTGATAAACCCGAACACCGAGAAGAAGCCGATCCAGCCTTGAGCACGCAGATATATGCCTGAATCTGTCCGCACTGGAATGAGCAAAGGTAGCTTCAGCAGATATGCGACGTAAAAATAGCATTGGAATATGTCATTGCTTACGACCACAGCGAAAAACATGAAGACTACCGGCGACAGTCTCTTGCGATAGGCAAACAGCGCCACGCTCAGTCCCATCGGCACCATGAATCGCATGAGTTCGTCCAGGCCTGCGCTCACATTAAATGTGCGCCACATTCCTACGTAAAGCGAAAGCATTAACGGCAGTATCAACCATGCCTGACGGTGGAACTTCGGCCGCAAACCGATCGCGAGACACAGCATCACTACCGCACATACCTTGACCAGCTGGGAGCCGTCCATTTCGAGCACCAGCATGGTGTCGCTGATACAGAACAGCACGTAGGATATCGAAATCATCCATGCGCCAACTGAATGCCATCCGGTCCGTTCAGTTTCACCTCGTGCCGGCAACGACAAAGCAATCGAGCTCATTAGCGTGCTCCCTCGGCCACAGGTCGCAAGTTCGACTTGACGCTAAATGTCGATTCAATGCCATGTCTATCTACGTATTCCCGATAGGTGTCGCGAGCGCGACGCGCGATGAGCCAGTTACGCCATACCACAGCGCCGATTGCCGAGCAGATGATCAGCGAGAATCCTGCCTCTTTGCCGTATGCATAGAAAGCTGTGGCCAACAAACCAAATGCCGCTGTTGTAACAACGTTGATCCTGGCGGTCATCGCACCTTGCTCGAACACCATCATGACGCTGCTGTTCGCAATGCCCATCATGCTCACCGCACATTGCACTGCGAGCAGTAAACCCGCGATCGTAACGGCGACCCGATCCACCTGATGTATTGAAGACGAGGCCAGCATGCCAACCAGAATCACGTTCATCGCAAACATCAAGCCGTTACACCAACCGATCGAACGACGCATCATCCCCAGAGAATCATCGAGAGATAGCAGAGCGGCCTTGCGCTTCGCAAGTTCGGCCAGTTGCATCATGGATATAGCGCGCGGAAGCAACATGCCCAGGGCGGTCACCGAAGACAACAACGAAAGCATTCCCGCAAATACGGGCCCACACATCACTTTCGCGGCCGGAACGAAGATCAGGGAAATTCCGCCAGAAAGAAAATTCGTAAGCCCAAACTGCAAACCCTCAACGTCGAGGTATTTCGGTTGAACTCGAATCACTGGTCGACCAATAGTCAGCAGCATCCCACACGCAATCGCACCAAGTACCGCCGCCAAAGCAGCAGATGAAGAAAATCCAATCGCACGGAAAAACGCAAGCACCACGCATGATCCAACAATCAACGCGACGTCGTAGAGGATTGCGATCCGATAGCGTTTCAGCGCTACAAAATAATGACGAGTGATCTGATATCCAGTCCAACCCCAGAGCAGATACAAAAAGCTGCTGAGCTCGAAATCAGCCGATGTAGCCAAGTGAATTGCAATTGCCAGCACGGTACATGCAACGGTTGTGACGAAACTCATCCACACTACGCGATAGAACGATGCGACTGCTGCGTGCCTGTCCTCAGCACCGGGCACACGCACCAGAATCAACGTAGCCCAGCCAATGGCGGTAAAGAAACCCGCCATTTGCGCGATAGACATGCTTGAGGCCATCCGTCCCAGTGCCGCCAGTGAATAGATGTGCTGCACCGCAAAGAAGACAACGACGCGATACAGACCTGGCGATCCTGTACAAATGAGCGCCTCAATGCTCTGGGCTGAAAGCACGCTGCCCCACGAGCTCCGTTTGAGGCGACCGAATAACGTGGCCGAATTCCATCGCTCCGTCACGCGAAGGTCCCTCGCGTATCAATCAGAAGCTTGGACTGGAGTCGGCGTCTGTTGATATCCTTGAACTCCCGGTGGTCGACCAGCAGCAAAACAATATCCGCCACCTCGATAGCGTTCGCGAGGCTGGAGAGCTCGACCTTTCCACGTAGCACATCCGGAAGCACGGACACGTTGGGCTCCACCACAACAATGTCCGCTACCCCTTCGTCCGCCAACTGATTCACGATGTCAATTGCCGGACTTTCGCGCAAATCGTCGATATTGGCTTTGAACGCCAGACCTAGACATGCAATCACGGGAGCCTTGAAACGCTCTGCCAGTCGTTTGGTTTGCTCGATTACGTAGTGAGGCTTTGCGTCATTGACCAGACGGGCCGTCCGAATCAGCCTGGCCTCGTCAGGAGACGAGTCAACGATGAACCATGGATCTACTGCGATGCAATGCCCCCCCACGCCCGGCCCCGGTTGAAGAATGCTGACGCGAGGATGGCGGTTCGCCAGACGAATAAGCTCCCAAACATTGATATCGAGACGATCGCAGATTACTGACAACTCGTTGGCGTACGCGATGTTGATGTCACGAAACGCATTTTCCGAGAGCTTGCACATCTCAGCAGTACGTGCATCGGTCAGAATGCAATCACCCTGGACAAAAATCTGGTAAAGGTCACGCGCCAGCTCGCTACAACGCCGGGTCATGCCACCTATAATCCGATCGTTCTGTACCAGCTCGCGAATTACCTGTCCGGGCAACACCCGTTCCGGACAGTGCGCGATACGGATGTCCGATTGCTCGCCCACTTGCTGCGGAAACGTTAGATCGGGCCGGCACTCCGAGAGCCACGCCGCCATCTTTTCAGTTGCTCCCACAGGCGAAGTCGACTCGAGTACGACGATATCGCCCCGCTTCAGCACAGGCGCGATTGCTCGGCTGGCCGCCTCGATATAGCTGAGATCCGGCTTGTGCTCTTCGCAGAAGGGCGTCGGAACCGCAATCAGGAAAGCGTCGGCGGGCTCCGGTGTCAAAGTCGCACGAAGATAACCCTGTGTAACAGCAGCATGAACCAGCATGTCCAGCTCTGGCTCGACGATATGGATCTCGCCCTTGTTGATCGTATCTACGGCTCGCTGTGATACGTCAACGCCGATCACCTGTTTTCGGCGCGCCGCGAAAGCAGCAGCAGTGGGTAGCCCGATGTACCCTAGCCCAATGATTGAAATACATTCGAAAGACATAGCGATGGTCTCTTCGCTGACTCAATTTGTTAGTGAAATACTGCTTTGGTTCGTACTTACACCTAGTGCCGCGATTAATGCTTCGACAATCCTCTCACTCGCCCTGCCGTCTCCATACGGATTGTGAGCACGGCTCATCGCAAGATAGGCTGTCGAGCTATTGAGAAGCGTTGAAACCGCTGACGCAATTCGTTCGGTATCCGCACCAACTAGTTGTACCGTTCCCGCCTCCACTGCTTCCGGTCGCTCTGTCGTGTCTCTCATCACGAGCACTGGCTTGCCAAGCGAAGGTGCCTCCTCCTGGATTCCGCCAGAGTCGGTCAGAATGATCCATGCGCGCGACATCAGAAAGACAAACTGCAGATATTCCTGAGGCTCTATGAGAGTAATATTTTCGACATTGCCAAGCAGACGGTTGACCGGCTCCCGGACATTAGGGTTGAGATGCACGGGATAAACGATCTGTGCGCTCTCATGTGAAATCGCAATCTGCTTGAGTGCAGCACAGATATTCTCGAAGCCATGTCCAAAGTTCTCCCGGCGATGTCCTGTCACGAGGATCATCTTGCGTCGACGGTCGAGAAATGGAAACTGGCTTTCCAGCTGGGCGGTGAGTCCTGACTCCCCCACAAGACGGAACTGCACTGTCAATAACGCGTCGATCACCGTGTTGCCTGTCACAATGATCCTCTCCGCGGCAACACCTTCGGCCAGCAGGTTCGCGCGCGACACTGCCGTCGGAGCAAAGTGCAGTGATGCAAGCGCGCCCGTGAGCTTGCGGTTCGCTTCCTCAGGCCACGGAGAATAAAGATCGCCTGTTCGCAGTCCGGCTTCGACATGCCCGATCGCAATGCGCCGGTAATAAGCGGCGAGCGAGGCGGCGAGCGTCGTGGTCGTATCGCCGTGAACCAGCATCATGTCCGGATTGAAGTCATCCAGAACCGGGCCGAGCTTACTCAGAATGATTCCTGTCAGCTCGCTGAGTGTTTGCCCTGGACGCATGACGTCGAGATCGTAATCAGGAACGATTTCAAATAATTCGAGTACCTGATCCAGCATGTGACGATGCTGGGCGGTCACGCAAACTCGACAATCGAAGCCACTCGTTGCACGAAGTTCGCGTACGAGTGGCGCCATTTTGATCGCTTCGGGCCGCGTGCCAAACGTGATCAGGATTTTTTTTGAAGCAGAACTCATTCGAGCCCCCAGAAGTATCGCTCGATGTCGTTAATTGCGCTCATCCGATGCGTTGCTCAAATATGCGTAGCCACCATAGTCCCCGTATTGAGCTGATCGTAAAGTCGGTCTGAAACCATTGAAGACGATGCCAGCAATCTTTGCTCCGACTCGCTCGATCCGCTTGACCGACTCCAGCAATTCGCCGCTACTTGTTACACCGGACCGTGCTGCGAGCAAGACAGTTCCGGCAAGGGGAGCGAAAATAGTCGCGTCAGTGACGGGCAACACAGGCGGCGCATCGAGCAGAACGACGTCGTATCGTTTGGACACTTCGCTCAGGATTTGAGCGATGCCACCGGCAGAA
Organism: Paraburkholderia sp. Cy-641; assembly: GCF_011752945.1. NCBI lineage: Bacteria > Pseudomonadati > Pseudomonadota > Betaproteobacteria > Burkholderiales > Burkholderiaceae > Paraburkholderia > Paraburkholderia sp. Cy-641. Next base: position 28,006 of record NZ_VWWM01000064.1, on the reverse strand, counting down.
AGTACTTCGACCGGTTGAGCAAGCAGCGGCCCGGTTGCCAGCAAATCGAGATTCGAAGAAACGTCCTTCATGATCGCGACATCGAGAGCTACGCCATCGCGAAGCACGTTGGACAACCCAACATTCGAAGGCACGCCGAAATCGTTGGCCAGATGACCGCGTCGAAGATCGACGTCCATCAGAAGCACTCGCTTACCGGAAGATCCGAGCAACGCCGCGAGGTTTGCAGATGTGAACGACTTACCTATGCCGACCGAAGGGCCAGTCATCAGAATCACGTTGTTGGTGGGATTGTCGAGCAAACCGAACTGCAACGCCGTGCACAGACTCCGGATGGCTTCCACAGCTGGTTCCTGAGGCCTTGCCAACGCGAGGATGGACGGACCGCCACGGTATCCACGCTCCTTGAGGTTGGTCAGTTGACGTTGCGTATCACTCAACGGAATCGTCGCAATCACATCCATCGACAGATCGCGCTCGATGTCCATCGGATCGGTCAGGCCGCCAAACAATGTAGAGCGTGCCACGGCATACCCGATACCGCTGAAGAGCCCGACCAGCATCGATAGCACGATCACCAGCGCCTTTTTGGGCTTCAATGGCTTGTCGGCGACCAATGCCCGATCGATCACTCGTACGTTGCCGATCTTGCTAGCCGTAGCAAGCTGAAGTTGCTGGATGCTGTTGAGCAATCCGACGTACAGCCCGGTTAACACGGTCACGTCACGGTTCAGCCGGACGATGTTCTGCTGATCGTCCGGCAGACGCTGAATTGATCCATTGAAGGTTTCGATATTGGCTCGCGCCGCGGCAATCTGCTGGTCTAGCGCAAGCACAGCGGGGTACTGCGGACTATAGATCGCAGCCATTTGCTTGCGCTTCTGCTCAAGCTCAAACAGACTCGACTGTGCCTGAACCGCTTGCCCCAGAATAGCCTTCGCCTGTTCACTGAGATCAACCACCTTATGGCGATTCTGATACGCGTTAAGGCGATCTTCAGCCAGTCTCAAACTATGCTCAATATCCGGAAGCTGTCGTTTCAGGAAATCCAGGGATTTTTCCGCCGTCTCCGCCTTCCGATTGGCGTTTTGAGAAACGTAGTTCTCTGCGATCTTGTTCAGAACCGCGGCTGCCCGTTCAGGATCCTCGTCATCATAAGTCACGCCGATAACGCCAGATTGGTCTTTACCCATTTCGGTAATGACGAGATCTTTTCTTAGCTGCTCCAGAACCTGAACACGCGAGTAGCGTTTCAAGTTGAATTTCGCGCCTTCGCGGCCGTTCAACTGTGAGACGGTAAGCTGAATTGGGCCCGACGAACTCGTTAGAACCAGGGGAACACCGACTTTACCCTGCACCCCTTCGTCGAGATCACCACCGGAAAGCCGATATTTATTACCACCCAGCGCCGTAACGACGAACTTATCGCCTTCGAAGTCCTTGGGTACGTCAAATTGGTCGACGACGATATGCTCCGAACCCCAGACATATCCTCCCAGCCCAAAAATACCAGGCGTCGACAAAGCGTGGTCATGTCTCGCGATGAACGCTCCAAACACTGGGAAGTAATCCGGCGTAGCGTCGATATATAGCCGCAGATCGTCGACCATGCTCGCAGTCACGAGTCGCGAATCGAGAATCTGCATCTCGCCGTCGTCCGTCGATTTGATGTCGAATAACGAATTCAATCCGCTCATCAAATTTCCGGCGGCGGTACTCGCCAGATCCGAGTTATCCTCCACCTGGACTGTAATGTCTCCGCGGTACGTTGGTGTGGCGAGAAATGCATACATGACACCTACGAACATGCAGCCGACAGTGATCAAAGCAATGAGCTTTTTCTTGTCGAATACAACATCCATCAACGCACGAATGTCGAGTTCTTCCTCGTAATGGGTAAATTGATTTTTCATTATAGAGACGTCATTTTTGCACTTGGTCGATACGGTCTGGTCGTCTCGCGATTCAAAGACGAGAACCGCGGGAAAGATTCGCAATACGTTTGGTCCAGTCCTGGACCCCCCGTTCGATCAACGTCATCGCTTGCGCATACATGCGTGGCGAACGTCCAATCGGGTCCAGTACATCGACACGTTCGGACTCAGCCAACCGGAAAATACGCCCTCGCGCGGTTGGGACAAAATTCTCGATGACCTGTTTCTGCGCCAACTCCATGACTAGAATCAGATCAGCCGCGACACATATGCGTTCATTGACACGTCGAGCCCGATGAGATGACATATCGATTCCGCGATCGGACAACATCTCGCAAGCCACGCGGTCGATGGGCGTGCCAGTGGACGCGGATAGTCCCGCCGACATCACCTTGATATCGGCCAGCTCGTTCTGCAGGAGACCTTGCCCTATTGGACTGCGGCAAAGATTTCCCTCACAGACGATGAGTACGGTATCGATCATTTCGTCACAATCGCCGCGGTGAGACCAGCATTGATGGCGGGAAGAAGCAAGCTCAACACACGGCTGAAGCGAACGAGTCCATTCCCGTCCACATACACCACGTCTTTCGGTTGCAGTTCAAACTGGGTCGCGAGAATCATCGACACAGGCGAATGCGCGTCGAGGTGAAATACCTCCGGCGTGGCATTCAAAGGGCCGCGTATGACATAGATCTGCGCCGCGTCGGCGCTCGTTGAGTTGATGCTCCCCGCCTGTGAAAGCGCATCGCTTAGCGTGAGCCTTCCGCTCTTCATCGGTATCGCGGTAATCGGCTTGTTGACTTCTCCCATGACGAAAACACCGTTGTCGTCACGTGACATGACGCGGAGCATATCGCCGTTCCTAAGCAGAATGTTGGACGGATTCTGATCGCGCTCCAGCATGCTCGACAGATCCAGACGGTAAGAGATACCGCCTCGAACCAGCACCATCCTGCTTTGATCAGCAGTTGTGCTAAAACCACCAGCCCTGTTGATAGCCTCATACAAGGTCATCGGAATATCGTTGACCGGCACGCCGCCCGGCGTTCTGACTTCACCGTCCACATAAATCTGCTTGGCGCGGAACGATGCAATTCGAACGGTTAGCTGTGGCTTGATAAAGACCTTTGAAAGCTCTGCATATATCGCCTGCTGCGCCTGTTCAACAACAAGCCCGCCTACGTGTATGGATCCCGCAAAGGGAAACTGTATGTCGCCGTTGCTGTCGACGACAAAGCCTTGCCCCGGATCAAACGGCTTTGCGCTCGTCTGATTCTGCGTGCCCAGTGCAGCGGCCAATTCGGGATGATCCCATACGGTAATCTGCAGTACATCGCCGGGACCGAGCGTATAAGGAGTCGCCTTCCCTGACAGTTCGCGCTCCTGATCCGTGCCCGCTTTATCGGAACTGTCGCGCAGTTTCACGATGAGCGATGAGTTGATATCGACAATCGGAATTTGCAGATCGGCTTGCTGCCCTTTCGTGTCGACATCTCCGGTCGGAAGCGTCGCCGACACGGGCATACGCATGCCGGGGGCCACGGCGCATGCTGCAAGGCCCACACTCGCACTCACACAAATCAACCAACTCGCCAACATACGTTGCATTCTCGGCCCGAATGATTCCCTCATATGTCCCATTACATAATCCCTCGTAGGTTTCGATTGATTTTTCTTTGACGTGCGTCTATTTCTGCCTCGAATTAGCTGGCAGCACGCTTTCTCTATGGCTCTGTGCAACGGACCTGCCTACCTCACCGAACATTCAATACGCGTTCTGATGCGTGAACCCACACATAAACGTGGCAAGAACGATCTTCATATCCAGGCCAAATGACCAGTTCTGCAGGTAGTACAGATCGTGCTCAACCCGTTTCTGCATTTTTTCTATTTTGTCCGTCTCTCCACGGTAACCATTCACCTGGGCCCACCCCGTGATGCCCGGCTTGACGCGATAACGATGAATGTATCCGTTGACGATGGTTCGATACAATTCGTCGTGTTCCACGGCATGAGGTCTCGGTCCCACCACTGACATGTCGCCCTTGAGCACATTAAAAAACTGCGGAAGCTCGTCCAGACTCGTTCGTCGCAGAAATCCACCCACCACGGTCACCCGCTTATCGTTACGGGAAGCTTGCTTGACGACGCCCTGCTCACTGGCATGCATGTACATCGTGCGAAACTTGTAAATCTGGAATACGCGACCATCGGCTCCCTGTCGTTTTTGTGCGAACAGAATAGGGCCTCGAGAGGAGAACTTGACCGCAACCGCCACCAACATCATCACAGGCGCAAGGCAGATCAACGCAGCAAGTGCAAACACCCGGTCGAATACCTCCTTCGCTATAAGTGAGCGCGAGGACAGCGGCGATGCAATCAGATTGATAGCTGGCACACCAATCAGATCGATGATCGTGCTATCGAAGAGTGCAAGGCTGCTCATATCCGGAAGAAACCGAACGTTGACGAGCTCATCACGAAACTCGTTCATGCAGTGCAAGATCATGTTTTCCTCGGATAGCGGCAGGGCCAGCCAGATTTCCCGGACGTTGTCCGATCTGACGAATTTCGAAAATGCCGAAAACTCCTTGAACGACACTGCTCCAGCATGTTGAAAACCCGTGTCGGGATGCACATCGAACACCGCAGACACGCGAAACCCGCTGTCGGGAGACATCTCAATGCTGCGCACCACTTGCGCGCAATGAGATCCGCATCCAACGACCGCGACACGGCGTATGTTCAAGCCTGCGTTGCGAACGCGACGCAAGGCGGTATAGGTGGCAAATCGAAAGATGGCCAGCACCGCCCAGGTGATCGCGGTCCAGTATGCGAACCACAGCCGCGATATGACGTCCGTACGGTGCAGCGAAAACATCAGGACAAGCGCACAACCCTGCACGATCAGCCAAGCGAGAGATATCTGACCGATCAGCTTAAGCATCGGCCGTCCTCTCCATGATTGATAGACACCAAGAGCAGGAAATAACGCTGAAGCAATCGCTGCGGTGAAAGCAATAAACCCGGTATCCACATGGTTTCCGGCGACTTCACCAAAGCGGATACTCGACGCCGCGACAGCACCACCAACAATCAGCGCGATGTCGATGCATCGCGCTAGCAATCCCTGCAATTCCGGTGATCTATGTGCCTCATACGTGACAGATTTCGAACTCATCACCCCAGGCCCCGATTTATGGTTTTCACAATCACTTACTACTTCTCACTCACTGAGTTGGTCATTTCCAGCGATAAAACATTTATTGCTTTTTTAGGCTTTCAGCCTTTTAATATTTGCGGAGCCTTTAGTCTCATCTCCATCGGAACAAATACGTGCTGCGGACGGCAATTCAGGCCAAGCAAACAGATAGCGTCGCGGCTTCGTTCTGTGCTGAACGACTTCTTTAGCCGTCCTCGTATAACGTGCAGCCCATTGTCGTGACTTCTTTAAAGCAGCAAATATGCCAACACGGAAATCGCGCTGTAATTCCTGCGAGTCGTCCCGGAAGTCAAGCTGCATAGCGTTTGGGCGCTGACGGGAGCAAAAAACCAGAAGCTATCTTGATGGATTACGACAGTCCGTAACGTAACGGCACACCGTAACGCCACCTCAGATCACGCGTGACGAACAAAGCCAACGTGATTGAATGGACGCCCATAGGCGTCCATCCGCTTATTTCGTCGTCGTGCCGGCGCCGCCAGTGCCGCCTGTACCGCCAGTCGGCCCGGTGTTACCGCTTCCAGAGATGGGCGACGCCTCACCCGCCGAAACCGCCGCGGCGGCAAGCGACGTCGAGGGTTGCCCGTTGCTGGAAATCGCACCCACCGTCAGCAACGTATCGAGATCCGAGTCGGCTCCGCTTTGTCCCGGTGTGAAAGACACCATGAGGAATGACGACGTCGAAAGCGTCACGCCATACATCTTCTTGATCAGTTGCGCCACACCGGCTTCGGCGTTCTGGATCACGCTGGGGTTGGTCAGCGCCGATTGGTAGGACGCGTTGGACGCAATGCCGGACAGGAGACCATCCACGGTCGTCCCCAGCTGACCAGCCAGGTAACTCAGCAACAGTTGAGTCAATGGCGTCACGTTGTACGTACCCGCACCGCTAGCAAACGAGTGAATCGTGGCTGCGCCGTTTGACGCGGTGATCGCGCACGGACCGTCAAACTGGAACGATGCGGAATAGGCACCGCTCGCATTGGCGGTCGCGCTTCCCGCACCGTTCTTACAAGTCAACTGAATGCTGGCATTCGCCATGGCAGCACCGACAGCGGCAGTGCCGCTGACCGTTCCCAAAGGCGAAGTGCCGCCACCTCCGCAGGCAGCGAGCACGGTTGCCGAAAGCATCATTGCCCCTATCTGCAGGGTGCGAGTCGTTGCGCGACTAAAAGGCTTCATTCTCAATCTCCAAATAGAAGTCACTGATCACTAACAGGTGACGATATCGACATGTCACCTACCTTGAGCGCATCGTTCCCGAACGATTCAGACAAACTCGCGGGTTTGAGCGAAGAACGCTGCATATTGCCGCCGGCCCCTTGAATCCCCGCCTTTGCATCAGGACTCGCATAACGGAGATAGGCGTCCCGCATCCGGTAAAGCTGAGTAGAGAAATACTCGCCACTGAAACGCCCCTGGTTCAGCAAATACTGCTGGGTGCTATACGGGAAGCTCATGTTCTGCACGGCGTCGGGCGACAAATAGTTTTTCGAACCAACACGCGTCTGGAAGTCGAGTGCAAACTGTTCCGAGCCATATACCTGCGTGAGGCCCGGCTTCATGCCTTGTCGCGGCGTCAATGGGAATGTCACGGTCGCTCCGACAAAGCTGCCCATGCCGCTATGCTCTGCATGTACACTGACCGACACGTCATCGAACCATCTCGTGAACGTGATCAACGGCCCCTTGTCACCGGCGACATATCGCGCAACGCCAGCCTCCACCCAAAGATTCCACTCAGGCTTCACCCATCGATAGGTCAGCATTGCATTCTTTTCGGCGGGAAACGCCTGACTACCTGGCTCCTCATGCAGGTATGCGAGGCGCAGCCGAACGAGGTCAGGTCGCCCAGGAACAAAAAGCGTAGTCTCGTTCTCAAGGCCGACATAGTGGAAATCGAATTTGCCGACCGCGGCCACATTAAAGATTTGTGGGCTCAGCCAGAAGCTTTGACCCAAGGCGACCGCCGACAATCCGCCTCGCAGACGGTATTGACTGAAGACCCGGCCATCGTCCATGTTCTTCGTGTTGTATAGCGGCGCGATATAGCTGGCGTAGAGTTCCGCGCCTTTCCACAGTGGGACGAAGCCTTCAATGTTTGCTCCCAGTGAGATATCGAAGTTTCCGTACTCCGTTCCATAGAGATAGCTCGTAACTGGTTCGATCTGGATTCGCGACAAGCCGTGCTTATGCTCGTCACCCTGCCACGAGATTGAATCGGTGTCATAGGTTGGCTGCGTACGCATCGTCATCGATGCGCTTGCCGCAGTCGGTGCCCCCCCTTCGATGAATTTCGCGAACGCTCTGCGATCTACCGAGACCTCACCTATCGCCTGATTGGCTTTCTTGATGACGGCACGAATCTTTTCGATCCGGCTCGGAGCTTCAGAACTCGCCACGCCAAGCACGATACCCAGCGCATCCGCCTCGTTCTGGTTGTAGCGATGATTTTCATATTCGACTACCAGATCGCGTCCAGAAATGCCGACGCGAACCCTTTCCAGTCCTGCCGCAAACAATTGCGCAGTGATCGCGTCAAGCGAAGCTGTATCAGTTACGCCTATAGGCGACAGCGCCGGCCGGGGCGACCCAGTTACCGATGTATCAGCCAACACCAGCCTGGTATTTTCCTGAAGCGGCGACACATAGGTAATCGGCAATGCCGCTGGCGCTTTATCGTGGCTATACGATGACAGGTAAACAGGACCCGCGACGGTGTCCGGCGCAGAATCCGGCATTGCGGTATCGCTAACCGCAGTGTCCGCGGAAGCGCTGCGCTCCTTGCACAGCCCCCCGGCACATCGATCCGAATCAAAGCGCTTTCCGAGCGGTATCTGCACTGCAAGGGAAATCGATGTGCGCGGCGCCACGCTATTCGTCGAGCGCAGCGACCGCATAGCGGTCGCGATCAGGTTCGCGTCGCCGAGCCAGCTGATACGCGGTGACTGATAGCGCACACCGACGTAAGGCGTCTTCGAATCATCCTCGGCAAGCAGTGAAACTCCGGTGCTCCAGAGTGATAACTGAAGACCACCGAATAGTCCGTCAAGCCTATCGCCGTGACCATACCCCGCGGTGAGAGCTACAGGCCCAAACGTCTGAGACACGACACCGTACGTCGAGCGAAAATAATGCGTCCGACCGCCAATATCCGTCGTACCAAAAGCAATAGACGGTTGATATTTGAAGAATTTGGGAATCTCGACCTTGGCATTGGCCACTAAATGACGAATGACGGTGTGATCGCCCTGTGAAAACTCAGCGGGACCAACAAATGGGTAATTCGCCAGCCCGCCTGACACTTCGACATACGGCAATATGCCGAATGCCCCCCAATAGACTTGCGAGCTCGTCGCCTGCCTTCCGTACCGCGGATCGATATAGTTGTTGAACTGCGCTTCTGCCGTCCCAACAGGCAGCGTGAATGCATACGGGATGGTGAGGCCACCCGATTGTCCGAGCGCATTGAGCGCGGGCTCGACCGCGCGAGCCGTCGATGCAAACGACAGGAACACGGCCCATGCCAACGCATGCGGCGCGAGACGAAATCCACGCGTGCATCCGAACCGGTTCATTGACCGCATTTCACGCGTTCACGCAATTTGGTTCTAACCACGTCACCCGCAGCGCAATACCCCGTAATGCAAACCCTTTCCATAGTTTTTCTCGTGCTACCTTTCTTACGCCGACCGTTCGGAAAAACGACGCCATCGCGGTCGCTTTTAAACGCTGGCTGTGTTATCTATCCGCACCACGCGATTCAGGGTGAACTCACCAACCCCAGCACACGAGGAATTCGTTCGTTTGAAACTTCCCGGGCTGTGGCTGCGCAATCTTGTCAATGGAATGCAAAGAATGAGTTACAAGCAGTATCTGTGCCAATTGGCATCGGCGCATACAGACTGATCGATAGGAAACCGCGCAAAGGCGCGCCAAATGGGCCGCACGGGTTTTCTACTTCCGGAGCATATGAGTAAGGCAAGCTGAAGGAATGAGCATCCTGAAAGGCTCTGTCACGTTACGCAGCTCCGTAACAGTCCGGCACATTCAGGAACGCCCCTAGCCGTGGACAAGACGATCACCATACAAATCGAGGTCGCCGAGGAAAAGAGCCACCAATAAGAGACTGCACGCTACCTTTGTTACCTCACAAATGGTGAATCCATACGGTAACGGCTTGATCCGCGGCAAACACACTCCTTACCGTGCAACCCACCTCACCTCCACCAGCAAGCCGGTCCGTCGCCGCGCGGCGAACTCGAAATCACCGACGTCAACCCGTGCTATCTCGCGAACGCGGCGCTCAACGTCGAGATCGTGGGCCGCGGCTATGCGTGGCTCGATACCGGCACGCACGATTCGCTGATCGAGGCTGCGACCTTCATCGCGACGCTGCAAAAGCACCAGGGTCTCGTGGTCGCGTGTCCGGAAGAGATCGCGTACCGCCGCAAGTGGATCGACGGCGAACAGTTGCTCGCGCTCGCCAGGCCGCTCGCGAAGAACACCTACGGGAAGTACCTGCAAAACATGCTTACGGATCACGTCGCATGGCCATCCAAATGACCATGATCGCTTTACGCTAAATGAGGGATGGTCGGGATGTGTGGAAGTCGACGCTGAGCGATCGCTTGACGTCGTCGCTCAGACACATCGCGAGCCGATGTCCTGATCTCAATCATTTCAGACATCGGCCAAACAGCAAACTGTGCAGCCACCCATTTCCCACAATCGCGGCTGGGTTTCGGAAACGTAATTGCCCTTAAATGTTCTGACTCAGGCGAACGACAATTGAATCAGACAGATGCAATTAAATAGCCTCGGCACACAAACTCAAAGCACGCAATACCACGCGTCACCGCCCTCACGTTGCGCACAGCACGTCCCTCAACCCCGCCTGCGGCCGCGCCAACAACGCCCCCTGCGCCAACACATCGGGCCACCGGCCCAACCACTCGAACTGCTCCCGCGTATCGACGCCATTCACAACCACCCGCACACCGAGCTCACAGAGCAGATCCATCACCGCCGACATCACCACACAAGCTCGCCTGTCACGCGGCACCGCGCTCATCAATTCGCGCGCAATCGTAATCGTGTCAACATCGAGCGCACCGAGCAACGCAAGTGACGACGCCCCATTCCCCCAATTCCCCAGCGCCACACCCACGCCGGCCTCGCGAAGCCCTTCCGTCATCGTGCGCAGCGAAAGCAGCTTCGCCGCTTCGGCGCTATCGGTCACCTCGATTTCGAACAGATGCAGCGGCACACCATGCGATTGCGCAGCACGTGCGAGGTCATCAGCAAACGAATCGAGCAATGCGATCTGCGTGGGCACCGTGATCGCTATGGGCTGCAACGGTAACTGCATGGCAACGCAATCGCGCAGTTCGCGGCATATGCCATCCACCACGAATGCGGCCATTTCTCGTGCCACTTGCGGATGTTCAAGTGGCATCATGAAGATACCCGGCAGCAGTAATCCGTATTCGGGGTGCGTCCAGCGAAGCTGGGCCTCGAGCCGCGCCGGCGCGCCACCTTCCACGCGATATGCACCCTGAAACACGAGATGGAACTCGCCAGCATGCAGGCCTTCGCAGACACGCGTCTCCAGTTCGCTAAGTCGCGCGGTCGTGTTGTCGGCGCCGTTCGCATCGTTCTGCGCGACGGCGGCCAAACGCGCGGTCATCGTGCGCGCAAGCGCGACATGTTTCGCAGGGTCAAGCGTGTGCATGGTGAATACGTCTTTTTGTATAAACGCGCATATGCAAGCACGAGTCGCGCCAGATATGATACGGATTCGCCGATTATTTGCAAAAAGACCGTAAAAGTCTTTTCGATCAAGGACTTCGGGAACAATATCTTGATGGGAAAAATGGCTGTGGCACACCGTACGATGTTTGCGTAACGTCGCACGTTACGTTGCGTTGTGTTGCCCGTGACGTAACGCAACGACAAGCGCGGCCCTATCACACCATACGGGCGGGCTCGTATATCGGCATAAAATGCAGGAGATTAAGAAAGTCAAATACGGAAAATTGCGTGCCTAACCATTTGACCGGCTCTGCAAGATTGACTAGTATCCGCTCCGACGCAATATTGACCAGCGACTGCGAATTTCCCTTAAGTTCATTCAAGGCAGCCGATGCTAGAAATCCCGCTCTCCGACGCCAACTGGGATCGCGTCAAGAGTCTGTTCCCCGAACCGCCCGCCTCAACTCGCGGGCGGCCACGCCGCAGCGATCGCGACATTCTCGACGCCATCCTGTGGCTACAGCAGCGAAAAGAAAAATGGCACAGACTTCCGGCAACATTTCCACCGCAACAGACCTGTTATCTGCGCTATACGATGTGGAAAAAGGCCGGCATTTTAAAGCAGGTGAATGAGTTACTCGCCATCGACGAAACAGATGTTTGAATCCATCGACTCAAACGGATACAACTCGTCTGCACACAAGACCAGATACAGACGTTTAATTGCCGCGCCGTAGTCTGTCCGTCGTGACCTATTATCGTGGCGTAGCCTACCTCTTCAACCTTATCGAAACATTAAGAAAACTCCCGTCTCAGTACTTTTTTCTCCAACCTTAACAACAACTTAAGCCCCACCAAAAACACAAAAAATATAGTCCTCAAGCCCCCTCGAACGACGCCGATAGACAGAGCGCAGTACTCGTTTTCCAACCAGGAGAGAGAAATGTCTATTCAGGCAGTTGGTCAAAACCCGGCGGGACCCACAGGTTCTGCTGTCTCGTCGGGTTCGGCCTCGGCATCGGCATCGACGGCACCCGCATCCAGCAAGAGCGCTTCGTCGTCGACAGGATCGTCCACCAGTTCCACCACCTCGTCGTACACGGTCAGCATCAGCAGTGCCGCGCGCGCCATGCTGGCCGAAGCCAGCGAGACGTCGGTTCAAACCGCGCAGGAAGCGGCAAAGGGTGATCATCAGGCCCAGCGTCTGCTCGCGAAGGAGGCAGCAGCCAAGGCAGCTTGAGTAACGTCTACAAAGGTCCTCCCAAAAAAAGACCGCCGCCCGAAAAACCGGCGGCGGTCTGCCTTCAGCGCAAGCGCAGAGATACCCGAGCAATAGATTGGGCTTTCACCGCGAGAAATGCTCAGCCTAAAGAACGCTCGACCTCCCGCAACGCCCACGCCACTCTCGCGAAACAAGAGACACGAAACCCGAACCTCAGAACCGCGTACGAATACCCGTCGTCAATTCCAGCTGATTCTTCGCGCCATACGTCGTCGCCACGACGTAACCGTTGTGCAGCTTCATATAGTCACCGGCCACATATAGTTCGGTGCGCTTCGACAGGTGATAGAACATCGACGCGTACAGGGTTTCCTTATAGCCGCTCGCGGTGCCCCCATCGGGATTGAAGGCGAGGTTGGCATTCGCGGTGCCGCCGTTATCGTCGAATGCCGCATTCGATGCATGCATCTGCTGGTAGCCGATTGCGTAGTCGAACGGTCCCTTCGGCGAGAGTTTGAGCGACACGGTCCACGCATTGTCGTGACGTTGTCCCAGCGCGCCCTGATCGCCCGTGTAGTGGAAATAGCCGGCGTTCACGCGAACGATGCTATACGTGTAGTTGCCGCCGATCGAATACGATTTGTTCGTGAAGCCGTTGTTGTTGACATGGTTGAAGAACGCGGACACATTGAACGGTCCGCCGTTATAGCCGAGTGCGCCGGTGTAGGTGGCGTCGGTGCCAAAACTCGTGTGATTGCCGAATGCGTAGCCCGCCGCAGCAAATATGCCGTTGCTGAACAGCTTTTTCCACACCACGCTGTTTTCATAGCGAGTACCCGTGGCACTGCCCGCGTAGAAAATCAGTTGCTTGAAGTTATTGGCATTAGTCCAGCCGCCTTCTTCGGTGGTCAAGGCGACGCTGCCGTATGGGTCGCCGTAAATCGCGGCGGCATCGCGTGCCACGGTGTTCTGGAAGCCCGCCGTCACCTTGCCGAACGTGTCGCTTTCGATACCCACCCATGCGTCGCGATCGAAGATCTGGCCCGGGTCTTCCATTGCGCCATCGCTCACGCGGTATTCCGCTTCGAGCCTGAAGATCGCCTTCAGCCCGCCGCCGAGATCTTCCGCGCCTTTCATGCCGAAACGGCTGCCGCTAAACCACGGCTCGCCGTTAATGCCCATCGAGATGACATGCTTGCCTTCGGCATTCGCATTGGTCTGATACGACACCGCGCTCAAATCCATCAAACCGTAAAGCTGCACGCTCGATTGTGCGTGAACGTTGCTCATGGCCAAAGCACTGCCGCCTGCCACCAGCAAAAACCTGGTCTTATTCCCCATCTTCTCCTCCGTTCCTGCTGTGTTGAATTGATCGGACATCTGCTTGCATAGCAATGCCAAGAATAGTCAGAGCAACCCTTCACGCCTCTTTCGCGCAGGAGCGGCGGAAGTCGGTGAAAACACTAGAACGTATGATTTTGACAACAGAAGACGGGTAAACGAAACGCGTATTTATCGCGCTGTCGTCTCAGGTCGCAGCAAATGCCTCGTGCGGTTCCTCTTCGCGCAGAATGTAGCCGAGTCCGCGCAGCGTCATGATCTTCGCGCTCGATGCCGCGAGATGCTTGCGCAAGCGGTGAATATAGATATCGATCGCGTCGGCGCTCGGCTCTTCGTCGAGCGTGAAAACCTTGTCCATCAGCGTCGCTTTGGAAACGGTCTTGCCCTGCTTCAGCATCAGCGTCTCGAGAATCGCGTGTTCGCGGCGGCGCAGTGGCAGACGCTCGTTTTGCAGCAGGAATTCGCGCGAATCGAACAGATAGCACAAATCTCCGCATTCGATCTGCTGCCCCTTGTCGCCCGCCGCCTGACGGCGGATCAGTGCCTTGATGCGCGCCACCAGTTCGCGCGCATCGAAAGGCTTGACGACATAATCGTCGGCGCCGGCGGAAAAGCAGGCCACCTTGTCGTCGGTCGAGCCATTTGCGGTCAGCATCAGCACCGGCACGTTGTCGCGCTTGCGGCGCAACCGCTTGAGTACCTCCTTGCCGCCGATGCCGGGCAAACGCATATCGAGCAGCACCGCGTCATAGCATTGCAGACCGAGCAGCGTTTCCGCGCACTCGCCGTTCTGCGCCCAATCGATGGCGAATTGCTCGACCTGCATCAGGTTCATCACCCAGCGGGCGAGGTCCGCGTCGTCTTCCACGAGCAGTAGTTTCATCGTTCCTCCCTCTTTTGCGGGTCGCGCGACGCGTCAGGCTGCGCCGATCCATAAAGGCATTTCGACCGTCGCGACGAGGCCGATACCGTCTTCATTGGGTTCGAGCCTCACGCTACCGCCCTGGCGTCGCGCAATCTCGCGCACGATCGGCAAACCGAGTCCCGTTCCTTCGGCATGACTCGACGCGCGATAGAAGCGCTCGAACACACGCTCGCGTGCTTCGGCCTTGATGCCGGGTCCGTTGTCGATCACGCGTACGATCGCCATCTCATCGCGCCGCCGCGTCTGCACGGTAACGTGACCGCCGGCCTGGATATAACGCAGCGCGTTATCGACGAGATTGGTCACGAGCGCAGAGGTCAAGGCTTCGTCGCCGGTCACGTATAAGCCGTCTTCCAGCTCGGCACCCAGATCGATTGCACGCGACTGTGCGAACGCAATCAAGTCTTCGAGTACGCCCGCAATCAGCGCGCTCAGATCGATACGCTCGCGCACACTCGACGGCGCAACCGACTCGGCCTGCGCAAGCAGCAACAGCTTGTTGGTCAGCGTGGTCAGCTTACGGCTGCTCTTGTGCATGCCCGCGAGCGCTTCGGCGAGCGGTGCGTCCCGGTTGTCGCGTTGCCGCGCGAACTGGATCTGCGCGACCAGCAGCGCAAGCGGCGTGCGCAACTGATGTGCGGCATCGGAAATGAACTGCCGTTGCGTCGCCGCCTGCTGGCCCATTCGCGCAATGCACTGATTAATCGCCTCGACAATCGGCCTGAGTTCGACATGCAGACGCGCGACGCGAATCGGTTCGAGTTGCGACGCATTGCGATCGGCAACGTCGTCCTTCACCTTCATGAGCGGCAGCAACTCGAAGGTCAAGCCGAGATAGACGAACACCATCGCGAGCACCAGCGTCAGTACTTCGCCGGATAATTGCGGCCGCAGCAGGCGCCACACCATCGCATCGCGCGAGCCCTCGGTCTTCGCGACCGCGACGATCACCTCCTCGGTGCGCCCCGAGTCGTAGAGCTGCCGCACATAAGCCACCGCGCGCGCCTCGCGGCCGTCGTCGAAATGCGTGGAATAAAGCGTGGGACTATCGCTCACGTGCGGCGGCAGCGGCAGGTCGGGACTGCCCGCAAGCAGACGATGTCCGCTCGCCTCGACGCGATAGAAAACGCTGTCCTGTTCCGGCGATTCGAAGAGTTCGAGCGCAGCCGGCGGAATCTGAATGGAGACCGAAGAACTATCGTCCCAATCGATATCCTCGCCGATGATCCGCATCGACGAAAGCAGTGCGTTGTCCTGCACGAGATCCGCCGTGGTCTGCGCGAAGCGATATGAAATCGCGACGGAAATGGAGACGAATGCGGCCAGCGGCAACAGGAGCCACCACAGCAAACGTCCGCGCAAGCTGCCTGAAAACACGATGCGTCGATCCTTTTGTGTTCGAAGCGACAAGCGCGGTCAACCCGCTTTCAAGGCTTCACGTCACTGACAAACTGATTGGTAAACGTGCGCGACAGATCGATATGCCGCCCCTTCACTGTCGGATTGAATGCCGACAGTACTTTGAGCACCGTCTGCGGACCGTCGGCGGGCATCTTGCCGTCCACGGTGTACATCGGCAGCGAAGCCTGCAATGCGCTGACATAAAGCACCCGGTCGCCGCCAATCGCTTCTTGCGGCATCTGCGCGGCAATCTGTTCCGCGCTATGCGTGTGCATATAACGCAGCGTTTTCACGAATGCGCGCGCGAGTTTGGCGGCTTCGTCGGGATGCGCGTCGAGCCAGGTACTTTGCATATAGAAGCTCGACGCCGGATAGGTGCCGCCCAACGCCTCGCGCGTACCGTCGACGTTGCGCATATCGACGAGTACTTTCGCCTCGCCGGCTTTCAATAAGCGAGTGACGGTCGGCTCGGTCGTCATGCCCGCCTGAATGTGCCCCTGCCGCATTGCCGCAATAAAACTGCTGTCCGCGCCGACCGGCAACAGCGTGAATTGCGTGGACGGCACGCCGGCGCGTTGCGCGAGGTATTGCGTGAGAAAACTCGTCGACGAACCGAGCCCGGTTACGCCGAGCGTTTTGCCGCGCACGTCGGCCATGCTTCTAACGGAAGCGGCCGATTTTGCCGCGACCAGTTGCACTTCACCGGGCACCTGAGCGAATACGACGATCGTCTTCACTTCCTTGCCGCGGGTCTGCAAATCGATCGTGTGATCGTAAAAGCCGACCACACCCTGCACCGCACCCGCGAGCATTTCGTTTTCGCCGTCGATTCCAGTCGGTTGCGACAGCAACTCGACGTCGAGCCCTTCCGCCTTGAAATAGCCGAGCTGTTCGGCAAGACGCGCCGGCAAATAAATAAGCTTGTCGATGCCACCGACCATGATCGCGAGTTTCTCCGGCTCGGCGGCTTGCGCGGGCGTCGCGAGTTTCGCGAGCGCGCACAACACGAGCGACGCCGCGACGGCGGCACAGGCCGCGCGCGAGAAACGCGTCAGGGGAAGCTTCATTGCGGGTGTCTCCGTTGTCCTGCTTCGTGGCGCCGCGCGAGTCGCCTGTGCCTGATTCTGAAGGTGCGAACCCTTCCCGATGCTTTCACAAATGTGAAATAGCGCGAACCTCGGGTTTGTCCCGATCACTTCATCGCCGCACGCGGAAACATCACGGCAATATCCACGCCCTTGCCGCCGTCGCCCGCCTTCAGCGATATCTCGCCGTGATGCGCATCCGCAATCTCACGCACGATCGCGAGTCCAAGCCCCGTGCCGTCCGTATCCGCCGAGGCCCTGAAAAAAGGCTCGAATACGCGGCTGCGCGCTTCGGCCGGAATGCCGGGGCCGTTGTCGATGACGCTTACCGTGACCGTATTGGCATCGGCATGCACCGCAACCGTCACGTGACCGCCGCTGCCGGTATAACGAATCGCGTTCTCGGCGAGATTCGCTATCAGTGCCTGTAGCAATCCACGATGCCCCAACACTGGCGCGGCGCCGTGCAACTCCGCGCCGAGATCGATTTCGCGCGCCTGCGCGAGCAACGCAAGGTCTTCGACGACTTCCATCGCGAGCGGCACCAGGTCGACGCTTTCCATTGCGAGTTGCGCGCTGTCGACAGCCTCGGCCTGCGCGAGCAGCAACAGCTTGTTCGTGAGCGCGACCATCGACCGGTTGCTGCGATGCATCGCGCCCAGCGCTTCGTCGAGCGCGGGATTGATCCCGTCCTGCTGCCGCGCGAATTGCAGTTGCGTACCGAGCAGCGTCAGCGGCGTGCGCAACTGATGCGCAGCATCCGCGATAAAGCGGCGTTGCACCGCCACCTGCAAGCCGAGCCGCGCAATGCACTGATTGATCGCATCGACGATGGGACGCAATTCCGTGTGCAAACGCTCCACGCGAATCGGCTCGAGTTGCATCGGATCGCGATCGGCAACCTCGTCTTTCACTTTCATCAGCGGTCGCAATTCGAACGTGAGTCCGATACAAACGAGCGCGACCGCCAGCACGATCATTTCGATCTGCCGGATCAGTTGCGGCTGCCATAGCTGTTTCGTCATCGCGTCGCGCGAGCGCACGGTCTTGCCGACCGTCACGCGCACGCGCCGCGTCACGCCGTTGTCGTACATGAGCCGCGCGATATCGACCGCGCGCACCTGCTGGCCGTGCAACGCCGTGTAGTACGAATCCGGCACGTCGGGCGCCCGCGCGGGACGCGGCGGAAAATCGGGCGTACCCGCGAGCAACTGCCCGTCGTCGACACGCACGCTATAGAACACCTGGTCGCGATACGGCGAGGCGAAAATCTCGAGCGCGGCGGGCGGCACGTCCACGCGCAGAAATCCGTCGCGCCATTCGACTTCCCCCGCGATCATGCGCGCCGACGCCACCAGTTGGTTGTCCTGCACGAGATTCGCGGTACGCCGCGCATTGTCGTATTCGGTCTTGCCGGTCCCGAACACATAGAGCGCGAGCGGCACGAGCAGCCACCATAGCAAACGTATACGCAGGCTATTAGCCATTGTCAGTGGTCGTCTTCTTTCTTGCGCAGCAGATACCCGAGCCCGCGCAGCGTGACGATCGCTGCGGAACTGCCGTCGAGCTTCTTGCGCAAACGCGAGATATAGATCTCCACCGCGTCTTCGCTGGGCTCGTCCGCGAGCGTGAAGATCGCATCGACGAGCGCGGGTTTTGTCACCGTCTTGCCGAGGCGCAAAATCAGCGCTTCGAGCACGGAGCGCTCGCGCGGCGTCACATTGAGCGGCGCGCCTTTGAGCGTGAACTGGCGCGTGTCGATATCGAACGACAGATCGCCGCACACCACCTCGCTCGCTTTCGACGGCGACTGCCGGCGAATCGCAACCTTGATGCGCGCGATCAACTCACGCACTTCGAAGGGCTTGACGAGATAATCGTCCGCGCCGGCGCCGAGCAGTTCCACTTTTTCGTCGATCGAACCGCTCGCGGTCAGGATCAGCACCGGCGTCGCATCGCCACGCTGACGCAAACGGCGCAGCACGTTCTTGCCCGAGAGCTTCGGCAAATTCAGGTCGAGCAGAATCACGTCGTAGTGATTCGTGCGCAGCAGGCGGTCGGCCTCGTCGCCGTCCTGCACGGCATCGAGCGCGAATGCCTCCTGCTCCAGCATCTTCGCGAGCCAGTGCGCAAGCGTGGGATTGTCTTCGATGAGCAGCAGCTTCATGGCGGCAACGGCAAAAGTCAGGCCGTCGATTGTGCCGTAAAACAGGGGGTTTGCGCGCTTCCTGTGGGATTTGCGCCATACGTCCCCTGCCCGCTGTCGACGCCGGTCAAGCGCGTCGCGCAGTGGCGGGCTGATTGCGGCTCGCTTGCGGCTTAAGCGCGGCTCGTTTTCAGCACATTCCCGGCGCATTTTCGGGTTAACACCCATGTTTCGCGCTCCCTCCCGAAAGCTCGCAGAAGGTTTCGCATTTTTATAATCGCCGCCATTCACCCAGAAAAGCGCCGCTTATCAGGCCGCGGCGACCACACTTAATTAAGGAGACTGCTTCATGCGTACCTTGCGCCAGATTGCCGCCGTGTCAGGTGTTGCTTTCGCCCTTGCCGCCGCTTCGGCCGCCGCTCACGCCGAAAAGATCACGATCATGGTGGGCGGTGCCACCAAGATCATCTATCTGCCGGCCAAGCTGACCGAACAGCTCGGCTACTTCAAGGACGAAGGGCTCGACGTCGAGATCCTCTCGCAACCGGCCGGCGTCGACGCGGAAAACGAACTGCTCGCGGGCGCGGTGCAAGGTGTCGTGGGCTTCTACGATCACACGATCGATCTGCAAAGCAAGGGCAAGGAAATTCAGGCGCTGGTCGTGTTCGGCCAGGTGCCCGGCGAAGTGGAAATGGTTTCGACGAAAGCAGCCGATACCCTTAAGAGCATGGCCGACACGAAAGGCAAAACGCTCGGCGTGACCGGCCTCGGCTCGTCGACGAGCTTCCTCACGCAGTACCTCGCGCAACGCGCGGGCGTACCGGCCACGCAATACACGCTGCTGCCGGTCGGCGCCGACAACAGCTTTATCGCGGCGATCAAGCAGAACCGCATCGACGCGGGCATGACCACCGAGCCGACCGTTTCGCAATTGCTGAAGACCGGCGACGCCAAGGTTCTCGTCGACATGCGCACGCTCGACGGCACGCGCGCCGCGCTCGGCGGCACGTACCCCGCATCGAGCTTCTACGTGCAGCGCGCATGGGCGGAATCGCACAAGGACGAGGCCGCGAAGCTCGCGCATGCCTTCGTGAAGACGCTCAACTTCATTTCGACGCATAGCGCGGAAGATATCGCCGCGCAAATGCCGAAAGACTACTACGGCAACAACAAGGACCTGTACGTCAACGCGCTGAAGGCCTCGCTGCCGATGTTCACGAAGGACGGCAAGATGCCGGCCGACGGCCCGGACACGGTGCTGAAAGTACTGTCGGCATTCAATCCGTCGGTGAAGGGCAAGCACATCGATCTCGCCAAGACCTACACCAACGAATACGTATCGGCGCCGGTCAAGACCGCGTCGAAGTAACGCTTCTTTCATATCCAGAGAACTGCGAGGCTCCGCCGATGAATCAACCTATGTCACGCGATACGCCAGCAATTGAAATGCGCAACGTGTCGTGCCGTTTCATTTCACCGGACGGCAAGGCAACCATCGCGTTGCGCGATTTCAGCATGTCGGTGGCACGCGGCGAATTCGTCGCGGTGGTCGGCCCGACCGGCTGCGGCAAGTCCACCACGCTCAGCATGATTACCGGTCTGCTGAAACCCACCACTGGCGAAGTGCGCGTGATGGGCGCGCCGGTGGACGGCATCGATCCGCGCATAGGCTTCGTCTTTCAGGCCGATGCGGTGTTTCCGTGGCGCTCGGTGCTCGACAACGTCGCGGCCGGTCCGCTCTATCGCGGCCGCTCGAAATCCGCCGCCTACGACGAAGCGAACGAATGGCTGCGCCGCGTGGGCCTCGACAAGTTCGGCAAGCACTATCCGCATCAACTGTCCGGCGGCATGCGCAAGCGCGTCGCGCTTGCGCAGACCTTCATCAACAAGCCGGAAATCCTGTTGATGGACGAACCGTTCTCGGCGCTCGACATGCAGACGCGCACGCTGATGCAGGACGAACTGCTGCAATTGTGGGGCGGCGTCGGCTCGGTGGTATTCGTCACGCACGACCTCGAAGAAGCGATTGCGCTCGCCGACCGCGTGTTCGTGTTGACCGCGCGCCCCGCGACGCTGAAGAAAGTCTACGAAATCGATCTGCCGCGCCCGCGCGTCACCTCGGAGATTCGCTACGACTCGCGCTTCATCGAGATTTCGCGCGACATCTGGCACGACCTGCGCGAAGAAGTGCAAATCGGTTAATCAAGGAACGGCAACCATGTCCACGCCCTCTCAACAGATGATGCCGTCCGGCATCGACGCCGCATCGCTCGCTCAGGTCGAGCGCATTGCGCAAAAGAAAATCCGCCAGCGCCATGTACTCGTCGTCTCGCTGCGCATTCTCGTACTCGTGGTCGTGCTCGGCGGCTGGGAACTGTCCGCGCGCCTGAAATGGATCGACCCGTTCTTCTTCTCGATGCCGAGCGCGATTTTCGAGCAGATCGTCGACTGGTTCGTGAACGGCACGTCGCAAGGTCCGCTGCTTACGCAGGTATGGGTCACGCTCGAAGAAACCGGGCTCGGCTTCATTATCGGCTCGGTCGGCGGCATCTTCTGCGGCATCGTGCTCGGCCGCAACAAGCTGCTCTCGGACGTATTCAGCCTCTACATCAAGATCGCCAACTCGATTCCGCGCGTCGTGCTCGGCTCGGTGTTCGTCATTGCACTCGGGCTCGGTATGGCGTCGAAAGTGGCGCTCGCCGTCGTGATGGTGTTCTTCGTCGTATTCGCCAATGCATTCCAGGGCGTGCGCGAAGCAGACCGCTACATGATCGCGAATGCGCAGATTCTCGGCGCGTCGCGCCGCCAGGTGACGACCTCGGTCGTAATTCCGTCGGCGCTCAGCTGGATTCTCGCCAGCCTGCATGTGAGCTTCGGCTTTGCGCTGGTCGGTGCGGTGGTCGGTGAATTTCTCGGTTCGAAGCAGGGCATCGGCCTGCTGATTTCCACCGCACAGGGCGCGTTCAACGCAAGCGGCGTGTTTGCGGCAATGATCGTGCTGGCCGTGGTCGCGCTGGCAGCGGACTATCTGTTGACCGCGATCGAGAACCGCCTGCTGAAATGGCGGCCGACTTCGGTTTAAGCGCAGCGTAATCGCCGCGCCGTTTCGAATCCGGCGCGCAAAGCTGTACCAATCGTTTCCCGATTCATCACGAATGCCGTTCGGTCTTTGGCCGAACGGCATTTTTGCTTCTATATCTTCCGAATCGATCTCGCTCGACTTCGCTGCGCCGATCATGCGCGATGGGTCGCCCCCGCCACTCACGCGTTTCCGTTTTAGCCGGGCTCTTTCGCGACCAGACGTTTTGCGCTAAGTTGGCAGCGCCGCAACCGCACCCAACCACCCAACTCTGTCCCACCTGGAGCGATAAAAAATGAGTGACGTCCAGCACAGCGCGCAGAACGATCCGATCGAACATGTGGTTCTCCTGCTGATGGAGAACCACTCGTTCGATCAGATGCTCGGTTGCCTCGACGCCGTGCATGACGGACTCGACGGCGTGCGCAACGCCGCCACGAAATCGAATGCCGACGGCCAGGGCCACACGTTCCACCCTCGCGCCACGCGCGAGCGGCAAATGAAGCACGATCCGAATCACGAGCACGAGGCCGTAATGGAGCAGATTGCCGCGGACAACAGCGGCTTCGTGCGCCGCTTCGTGAAGGACTATCCGAAGAGCAGCCTCGCCGCGCGCCAAGACGTGATGGGCTATTACCCGCTCGGTTTTCTGCCCGCGCTCCATACGCTCGGCAAGCAGTTCACCGTCTGCGACCGGTGGTTCTCATCGCTGCCGGGGCCCACGTGGCCGAATCGCTTCTTCGCGTTGACCGGCACGTCGATGGGTCAGGTGGCCATGCCATCGGGACTCGATGCGCTCAATCCGCACTGGTACACCGAGCAGAGCCAGGACACGATTTTCGATCGGCTGAATGCGGCGCAAAAAACATGGAAAGTCTATTTCTACGACTTTCCCGCATCGCTGCTCTTGAAGAACCAGCGGCACGCCGCGAACCTCGCGAACTATCATCTCTTCGAGACGTTCTTTCACAACGCAGCCGGCCCCGCCGACGCGTTTCCGCAATTCGTGCTAATCGAGCCGAAGTACTTCGGCGAAGCGCAGAACGACGATCATCCGCCGCACAACATCATGAAAGCGGAGAAGCTGATCGCCGATACCTACAATGCGCTGCGCTCGAATCAGGCGCTGTGGGAACGCACGTTGTTAGTGATCCTGTACGACGAACATGGCGGCTTCTACGACCATGTGTCGCCGCCCTCAAACGCCACCGCGCCGGACGACCACACCGCGAGTTTCGACTTCACCCGGCTCGGCGTGCGCGTGCCCGCGATTCTCGTGTCGCCGTGGTGCAAGGCCGGCGTGTGTCACACGCAGTTCGACCATTGCAGCCTGCTGAAATACCTGTGCGACAAATGGAAACTCGCGCCGCTTGGGCTACGCACGCAGAAAGCATCGAGTGTGGGCGAAGCAATGGGCGGCACCGATGTCGCGCGTACCGATACACCGGCTTTTATCCGCGTGAGCAATCAATTGCTGATTGCCGAGCATGTGGAACTCGAACGCAAATCGTCGAACGGCAATCAGCACGGACTGCATTATTTCGCCGATTACCTGCACGAGGAACTGGACCGGCTTAGCGCGAACGCGGTGGCATCGGCAGCGCAACTCGCGAACGCCGGCAACGCGTGGGTACGCTTCAAAAGCACGTTGGGCTCGCTAATGACGAGCTTCGGGCAATGGCTCAGCAAGGATTTCTACGCAGCGCGGGACCAGCGCGATGCGCGCACGAGCGACGCATTCACGCGTCTTTCGCAATCGGTCCGCAAAACGACGGGCGCGCCATCGAAAGATGCAAGGGCCAATACCGATCAAACCCGCCCCGTTTCTCCGAAATAGCATCGGCTCGGAGCATTGACCCATGTCTCTTCGGATCGCAGCTCGCGGCTCACGCGAACCGCATAAGCACGCGTTAACCCTTAAAGGTTCCGCAGCTTTATCTCAAAATTAGCAATAAACATTCAACGGATGACCTATTACTCTCTCCAGTTATCGAAATTACAATGCAATCACTGACTACGAACAACAACGTTCGCAGCACGACAAAACCCAAAACTGGAGGTAAGTATCATGAAATCGCTCATTCAAGCCGTTGTCATTGCCGCCGCAATCGCCGCTCCTGTCGCTTCGTTTGCGCAAACCACCCAGCCCGTGACCCGCGCCCAGGTGCGCGCCGAACTGGTTCAACTGGAAAAGGCCGGCTATCAACCCGGTCTCGCCGACCCGCAGTACCCGGCCAACATCCAGGCCGCTGAAGCTCGCATCAATGCGCAAAACGGCGTGAGCCAAGCCGCGGCAAGCGGTTTCGGCGGTGTGACCAGCGGTTCGTCGCAATCGGGCCGTGTGGCTCCGGCGACTGGCCCGAAGTCGGTCTACTTCGGTCAGTAAGCAACGCAAGTCGTTAAAAAAACTGGCCCGCGTCCGGTGATACCCGGACGCGGGCCAGTTTTGTCCTGTATGTAACCGTTACCTCCGTCATCGGGCTTCCGATGACTTAGCCCGGACCTTCACGGTCTGGGCGCTTTTTCACGGCGCTCTGCGTGCGTCGCGCCGAATACCCGGCAACGCTATCAGCCGCTCAGTCGCGCGCGATCAGATCGCCGACCTGACCGCGTCCGGTCACGAGGCAGCTCGACAGAAAGCTCTCGCTCTGCGCGCTGGCCCCGGCTTCTCCAAAGCCCTTCTTCACAGCGTCCGATTTGACGAGCGCCGCGCCCTGGTGGCACGTAATCGTCCCAACCTCGCCGGCCTGAGCACGCATCAACGCCCTATCTGCCATCAGATAGCCAAGCAAAAGCACCAAGGCAATGTTGAACGCCTGTCGCATGGGTCGCCTCCTCTTTTGGAAGAGACTAACGCGAAGCGCGAGCGCACGGTCCTAGGGCTTTCCCGATTATCTGCTTATTTCATGATCCCAATTAAATCGGGTAGTACTCCGCCGCGATTTGCAGTGAAATAACGCGTATTGCCAATTTTTGCCGGGGCCGATGCACCCTGTTCCATTTTGACCGACTCGATGCAATGCGAATCGAATGTCCGTTCGCCCCGCGCGCAGCCCCTATGTGAAACGCTTACAACCGTGCTTCGATCCGCCTGATGCGTTTCTCGATCGCATTGCGCACCAGCGCATTCGAGGGCACCAGCAGCAGCGACGACGCGATGATCCGATATACCGCATGACGCGTGACTTTCGATACCTTCGCAGGATCGAGCCATGCGTCGTTATCCGCGAGCAGCACGAGAGTGTCGAGGCCGATCAGAATCGGCCACAAGCACGCGAGCCGCAAGCGTACCGCATGGGCCGGAATCGCGAGCGTGTAGTCGAGCGACGCACGATAGTGCTCGATCGCCTTGCGCAGAAGCTCGACGAGCAACGGCCGCGCGCGCATCGAATTGGCCGGCTCCAGCAGTTCCTCTGCGCTCAGGCCGTGACGCTCCAGCATGTTCTGTGGCAGATAACAGCGGCCAATGCGCAAGTCCTTGCCGCAATCGCGCAGCACGTTGGTCATCTGTAAGGCCTTGCCGAAACGCACGCCGAGTTGCGTCATCGTATCGGGCAGCTCTTTCAGCGTGCCCGGCATATGCGCGTAAGTCATCGTGGTCCAGAATTCGCCGACGCAGCCGGCAACCAGATACGTATAGCGATCGAGTTCGCCGTATACGCGCAGCGCCGCGATCTGGCCGGCGCGTTCGTCGGGGAACGTGCGCAGATCGAATTCCATGCCTTCGGTCAGCGTCGAAACGATTTCCCGCACGGCCTTGCGGTCGGATTCGCCCAGTTGCGACAACACGTCGAGCGCGGGGCCCAGCGATTCGAGCAGTACTTTTTCATCCGATTGCACCTGCTGGCCCGCGACTTCGGCAGCGATGCGCTGAAACGGCGCGCTATCGACAGCCACGCCATTCACCTGCTCGCGCAGTGCGAGCACTAATACGAGGCGTTGTTCGGGCGGAATCAGCGAGGTGTCGGCAATCGTGTCGGCCGCGCGCGCGAGCAGATAGGCAAGGCCGATCGGATCGCGCATGCCGGCGGGCAGCACGCGCAGCGTCAGATAGAAGGAGCGTGAAACGCCTTTCAGGAGCGGGCCGAGAAGGAAGGCCCGGGTCGGAGTCGGCATGGGTTGGATCGGATCGCGGTACAAGGCGTAGGAAAAAATGCGTTCAATCAATGCACTGACGGATGCGTTGCGGGTAGGTCAGGCTGTAAAAATCAGGTGCTGCCGCATTGTATACGCCGACGCGTTCATGCCACGTCCTCGATGCCCACTCCTCGAAGTCTTCCAGCGGCGAGGGCTGTCACGCCCGTGTCACGATATGACCCGCCCAAGCCGTCGCGGAGCCTCTCCGGAAACCTTGAACTTCGACGGGTAGATTAGGTATCACAGCAATGGAAGCCGACGACTATGGCCTGTTTACATTCAATGAAATATGTCTACATCTTGTCTTTTGCGCGAGTGGGCCAAGATGATTCGAGCGTTAATGAGCGATGAAGTAGGGGCACGAATCGAATCTGTCTTGCCGGGCAAAGAAGGCGATCCAGGACGAACGGCGACCGACAATTGCTGGTTTGTCGAGGCTGTCCTCTGGATCGGCCGGACCGGTTGCCGAAGGCATTCGGCCGATGGCACAAGGTGTACATGCGTTTTCCAGGTGGCGTCGCAAGGGTGCGTGGGAACGCGTGATACACGCAGTAGCTGACGAAACCGGGATCAGGCATGTGCTGATCGATTCGACCATCGTGCGCGCGCACCAGCACTCGTCCGGCGCTCGAAAAAAACGGACCGCACGCGCTCGCGAGGTGGACTGACCACCAGGTTGCACCTGACCGTCGATGACGCTGGCCGCCCTCTGCGGTTGATGGCCACCGAAGGGCAAGTTTCCGATATTTCGTGCGCGAATGAACTGGTTGAGCATTTGCGCACCGGCGCGATCATTGCCGACAAAGGCTACGATTCGAACGCCTTTGTGGAGCGTATCCGCAGTACGCATGCGAAGGCCGTAATCCCGCTGCGTTCGAACCGGAAAATCAGGCGTCGCTATAGCCGCGTGCTGTATCGGCCCCGGAACATCGTCGAACGCTTTTTCAGTCGTATCAAACATTTTCGTCGCGTCGCCACTCGCTATGACAATCGCGCAGGGAACTATCTCGCCTTCGCTTCGCTTGCCTGTGCCTTTGGACCACTCGTGAGAATGTGAACAGAACCTAGTGTAATGAGTTAGAAATTCGTTGAACAATTTGCTGCCTGTCGTACCGTGTAGTGAGTGCGACGGACACGAAGAGGCGGCCATGAGCGGAAGACCCAAGGCGGAACTCGTGTTGAGCGAAGCGGAACGCGAGCAGCTCACGGCCCTGATGACGCGCCGCAAGACGGCGCAGGCGTTGGCATTGCGAGCGCGGATCGTGCTGGCCTGTGCCGAGGGCACCGACAACAGAACGGTCGTGGCGAAACTGCGGGTTACCCAGCAAACTGTCTCGAAGTGGCGTGGGCGCTACGCAATGCATCGGCTGGAGGCCTGCTTGACGCACCGCGTTCGGGCGCATCCAGATCGATCGACGACGCACGTGTTGATGCCGCTCTCGCGCTTCTCTATTTGACACTGCATGACCACAACCGAGCATGGAAGAGCTTCGATTGAGATGCGCTCAACCGACTCTACGAACGCGGCCTAATCGGCGGTCCGGTCAATAAAGCAAAATCCGTGATCGTCACTGACGACGGTTTGCTCGAATCCGAACTCATCTTCAAGCAGCACTTCGTCATAGCTGGTGGAGTTGACCCTGCAATCCCGGACACAGCCTCACACTAAGGTTGCTGAATCCATCGAGCGCCGAAACTCGCGAGGCGAGCGGTATTTCAGCGCGCTATGGGGATGCTTCTCGTTGTAATGCTCGAA
>NZ_VWWM01000063.1:0-43160 GCF_011752945.1 Paraburkholderia sp. Cy-641 | reverse complement strand
CTTGGTGATTGCCTCCATAGCGTACTCTTGCCGGGGAGGCGGGGGCGACCATCCCATTAACACAGTCCTATGCCTACCCGTTAGTTTAAGCGGGAGACTGTGTCCGGCGATTCAGGGGGCCGCTCCATTCATTTGCTTGATTATCGCGTGGACAATCGCGAAGGAACTGTTCAAAGAGTGGCGGATTTCCGCTCGGAAGTTCTTCGAGCGTCAGCGACGCGAACCCGGCTGGATCGTTGACTTCCTTCGAGCCTGTCGAAAGCTCTTCACGCATCTGTAAATGACGAAGCCCGCACAATGCGGGCTTTTGCATAACGCGGCTCTATTTCGAGCGATACCACCGCCATAGCTTCATGATCGCCATATAGAGCAATGCGGCAACGAACAGATTGACTATTAAGAGAAGTGGTACGAATAGGTCGTCGGGGTCGCTAATTCCAAGCTGATTTGCCGCGTTCAACCATGCAACCCTATCGCTTTCAGTCGGTGGGGGCGGGTGAACGTAGGCCAATGAGATGCGGAACAGCACGCAGAATAGAGCAACCTTGAAAAGCCTACGGGCAAGTGTTGCCATAGGTCACTACCTCAATTGTTCCATATGCATGAAGCCCTGAATTACGGAGGGGGATAGTTTCGGTACGTAGCAAGGCACTCCGAATAATCGAAAAATCGACATGGCTTGGCATAGTAATGCATCCGAGCGAAACACCTAACCCACCTGCCGGATGCAATCGGAAATTCCCCCTCTCTACACCATTTACCCACGTCACGTCATCAATCGCACCATCATCGCGATAGAGCCCGAACCATTCGCGATGGTCTACAGGTGTCCATATCGAGGATACAGCGACATCTTTTAATGTAGTCCACGCCTGCGATCTGAATCCGCCCTTGGGACGATCTACGATCCAATACTTGCCGACCGGAATCGGTCCGTTCTTTGGAACATCCGTACAGCCGCCGCGATTCATGTATTGCTTGTTTCCAGAATATGCTCTAAAGGTGCCGATCCCAATAATATCGAGCTTACACATTTCCTGGTTATCTACTACAAACTTGCCAGTAAGAGCCATTATTCAACTATTCCCGTTGGTGAAACGCCCACGGTAGCGGCAAGGACGGGCAGCGGGCAATCAGACGATTCTTAATCCGTGCTGTCGATCTGTGTGGGGTTAGAGGCTTTTCTGTGGCCCGCTACTTTTCAGAATTGTCCGATTGCCTTGTAGAAGCAGCAGGATACCAGGCCAGCATGGAAAAGTACGGAAAACAGAAAAACGCAATAGGAGCGATTCTATTTCACTTTTCGCCACTTTCTTAGACTTTTCAAGGTCTTAGAAATGAAAAAACGCGCTGTAGCTTCCTACAACGCGTTCTTTTTTCGGCTCATTTGCCCTCGGTGGGCATGAAACGACCGAACATTGGGATCCCGAAAATTGGTCACGTAATGGCTGACATAAAACCGCCATATTGTACCGTTGTGTCACCAATGCCGCACTTTATGACGGCGCCGTTACAACAACGGCGCCGGGTGCGCGTCACTCGCCGCCGTAGAAATTCTGCGCACCGGCAAAGTTGTCGAATTTCGTGTATTGGCCGTGGAACGTGAGCCGAACGGGACCGATCGGACCGTTACGCTGCTTGCCGATGATGATCTCCGCGGTGCCCTTGTCGGGGCTGTCGGGGTTGTACACCTCGTCGCGGTAAATGAACAGGATCACGTCCGCGTCCTGTTCGATAGCGCCCGATTCACGCAGGTCCGACATGATCGGCCGCTTGTTCGGGCGCTGTTCGAGACCGCGATTCAGCTGCGACAAGGCGATCACGGGTACGTCGAGTTCTTTCGCGAGGCTCTTCAGCGAACGCGAGATTTCCGAGATTTCGGTCGCCCGGTTTTCGCCGGACGACGAGCCGCTCATCAACTGCAAATAGTCGATGATGATGAGGCCGAGCTTGCCGCACTGGCGCGAAAGCCGGCGCGCGCGCGAGCGCAACTCCATCGGGTTCAGGCCGCCGGTTTCGTCGATGAAAATCTGCGCCTCGCTCATTTTCTGCACCGCGTGCGTGAGCTTCGGCCAATCCTCGTCGGTCAGACGCCCGGTTCGCATGCGGTGCTGGTCGAGCCGGCCGACCGAGCCGAGCATACGCATCGTGAGCTGCGTGCCCGGCATTTCCATCGAGAACACCGCGACCGGCAGCCCGTACTCCACGGCGACGTATTCGCCGATGTTCATCGAAAACGCCGTCTTACCCATCGACGGACGACCCGCGACGATGATCAATTCGCCGCCGTGCATGCCCGAAGTCATGCGGTCCAGATCGACGAAGCCGGTTGGCGTGCCGGTCACGTCACTCGGATTGGCGGTGTGATAGAGCGTGTCGATCCGCTCGACCACTTCAGTCAGCAACGGCCCGATTTCGAGGAAGCCCTGTGTGCCGCGCGCGCCGTCTTCGGCGATCGAAAACACCTTCGATTCGGCTTCGTCCAGCAGTTGCCGGACTTCCTTGCCTTGCGGGTTGAACGCGTCGGCGGAGATTTCGTCAGCAACCGACACGAGCCGGCGCAGCACCGCGCGATCGCGCACGATTTCCGCATAGCGGCGAATATTGGCCGCGCTCGGTGTGTTCTGCGCGAGCGCGTTCAGATAGGCGAGACCGCCGACCTCCTCCGCCTTGCCCGAGGTGCCGAGCGCTTCGTACACGGTAATCACGTCGGCCGGACGCGTGGCCGCGATCAGCTTGCCGATATGTTCGAAGATGATGCGGTGGTCGTAGCGGTAGAAGTCGCTTTGCGCGAGGAAGTCGGCGATGCGGTCCCACGCCGCGTTATCGAGCAGCAGCCCGCCCAGCACCGATTGCTCGGCCTCGATCGAATGCGGCGGGACTTTCAGCGACTCGAGTTGGGGATCTTTCGACGGTGCGTTCATGGGGTGGAATTATCGGGCAATCCGCCGGTTGCGGCGAGCGGAAAAACAGACGGAACGGAAAGAGCCGATATAAAAACCGGCATAAAAAAAGCAGGGGCCGGTCACCCGGCCCCTGCTTTTCGCCAGCAACGTCCTGGCTGATCCTACATGATGCTTAGACGTGCTCGCCGATCACGGCCACCGTCACATCGACGAGAACGTCGGTGTGCAGCGAAACCTGGACAGCGTGCTCGCCAACCATCTTCAGCGGGCCTTCCGGCAGACGCACTTGCGCCTTTTCCACTGCGAAGCCTTGCTTGGCCAGTGCTTCGGCCACGTCGGCGTTGGTCACCGAACCGAACAGACGGCCGTCGACACCAGCCTTCTGATTGATCTGAACCGTCGAGCCAGCCAGCTTCTCGCCTTGAGCCTGAGCGGCAGCCAGCTTTTCAGCGGCGATCTTTTCGAGTTCCGCGCGACGCACTTCGAATTCGGCCAGCGCTTCCTTCGTTGCACGACGGGCTTTCTTGTTCGGGATCAGGAAGTTACGTGCGTAACCGTCCTTAACCTTCACGATGTCGCCGAGGTTGCCCAGATTGACGACTTTTTCCAGAAGAATGATTTGCATTCGGATGCTCCTTATCGCGTCGTCGGGTTAGGCCTTGTGCTGGTCGGTGTACGGCATCAGCGCGAGGAAACGCGCGCGCTTGATAGCCGTGTCCAGCTGGCGTTGATAGTGAGCCTTGGTACCCGTGAGACGCGCCGGCGTGATCTTGCCGTTTTCGCCGATGAAGTCCTTCAGCGTTTCGATGTCTTTGTAGTCGATGTTTTCGACGCCAGCAGCCGTGAAACGGCAGAACTTCTTGCGCTTGAAGAGCGGGTTCTGTTGCTGACGACGCTTGTCGAATTTCTTACCAGTCGGGCGGGGCATGATTAGTCCTTTCCAATGTCCTGCAATGCTGTGATATGAAATACCAGAGTTCTTGCGTTGCGGTGCTTCTTGGCCAGAAAGCCGGTGAAGAGCGTTTCCACGCCCATCTGGCAGCTTTCGAGCTGACCGCTCGCTTCGCCCGCGGCCACCGCCTGCATGGTCAGTTCGACCTGGCGGGCAATGCCCGCTTCGACGACTTCCGTGCGGTGATGCAACGTGCAGCTGGCAATCGGAACGCCGGCGGGGGTATACCGCACCGGTTCGCGTTCGACGACGCTCGCCGTGAGTTGCAGCCGGTTCATGTACCTGGGTATGCCTTCGTGTACGTGAGCGACAGCGACGCTGGGGTCTGGTAGCTTAAATAGTGTGTCTTAAGCCTGCGCTTCGGTCGGCTGAGCGGCTGCCGACTTCTTGGCTTCTTCGCGCTGCACTTCCTTCATCATCGGCGACGGGCTGGTTTCAGCCTTCTTCATCTTGACGATAAGGTGACGCAGAACGGCGTCGTTGAACTTGAACGCATGTTCCAGCTCGTCGAGCGTGGTCTGGTCGCATTCGATGTTCATGCAGACGTAGTGAGCCTTCGCGAGTTTCTCGATCATGTAGGCCAGTTGACGACGGCCCCAGTCTTCGACGCGGTGGACCTGACCACCGTGCGACGTGATCGTGCCCTTGTAACGCTCGATCATGGCGGGCACCTGCTCGCTTTGATCGGGATGCACGATAAAGACGATTTCGTAATGACGCATTACACACTCCTTGTGCTGACTTTTGGATTGAAGCCGCCCGGGCGTCGGAACCGGTGCGGCAAGTGAGAAGCCAAAGAGTATAACCAGAATGGGGCCGGGTTGCAAGATATTCCGCCGATTCGGCAAGCGAATCGGGAGTGTTTTCAAGAGCTTAGGAGGGTTGACCGAGAGGCGTGGGTGAAAAACATCGTGGCGGAGTGGCTCGGTGCGATGCCAGGCGCCACTGCGCAGACGGCGGGGCCGGCGGCCTGCGCGGTGAGAACCGAACGCTTGCCTCGGCAAAATTCGCCCGGGCGCGCCCTCTTTTGCCGGCTTCTGCGTCTCCCCGCCGTGGCCCCCTAACCGGCCTCCGTGCTCTCGCTGCCGCTCTGCAAGCGCGCCTTCAGCGCGGCTTCGAGGCCGCTCAGCGCGTCGGGCGCGGCATCGGAGATCGCCCACCAGGTCATGCCTTGCGCGTCCCAGTGCGCGATCGAATAGCCGTCGTGGCCGAGCACCGCAGCCATCGCGCCGTCGGCCCCGCGCGCGGCGCCTTGCGGGAACACATACACGTCGATCACGTGCTTGCGATAGCGGTACACGAGCACCGCGACCCGCTGATGCGCGATGTAATCGAGGCGGCCGCCTTCGAGCGCAAAACCGCTCGCGGCGAGATCCTCGACCGGCGGCGAATAATCGAGCCGACCGTTGAACCACGGCTTGACCGTATGCCGGTCCGTCGAAATCACGTCGATGTCGCGGCCCGATACCTGTGCCCGGACATGGCTTTCCACGAGTTCGTCGATGAACGGCGAGAATTGGGCGTCGGCGGGACGGTGCAGATTCAGCGTGAGGATCGCCGCGGCCGCACACAACGCAATGGCGAGCGCGACGAGCCCGCCGCGCACGGCCACGCGGTTCACGCCGCCTGCAGTGGCGGGACGACCGAAGCCGCCCCAGCCGTCTGCGCTACCCGAACCGCCTGGGCCACTCCAACCTCCGGTATGGCCTCGACCACCTGAGCCGGCGGAACCGAGCAACCCATCGAGCCACGCGGACCACCACGCCACGCCCCGCCGACGTCGAGGTTCCTTCGCCGCATTGGGCGCATTGGGCGCATTGGGCGCATTGGGCGCATTGGGCGCATTGGGCGCATTGGGCGCATTGGGCGCATTGGGCGCATTGGGCGCATTGGGCGCATTAGCCGCCCCGTCAGCCGGCATGCCTTCAACCATCTGCGCCCCAGCCTCAACCCGATCCGCCACCCCGCGCCCCTCATCGAGCGCAGCCGGCAAGCCGGCGACAATCCGCGCCCGCAGCGACGATGGCGCCCGATGATACGGCGCCGCGCGCAACGCTCCCCGCAACGCGCGCAGGTTTTCACTCGCGCGCCGGCAATCGTCGCAGCTCTCGATATGCTGCTGGACCCGGCGCGCATCGGGCGCCGGCAATTCGTGATCGGCATTCGCATCGAGGAGCGGCCGTGCTTCGTTACAGTTCATCCGGCGTCTCCTGAGCTGGGTCCGCGGCCGTGCCGGGAATCTCGAGGGGCCGGCCGTCCACGAACGCCCGGAGCTGTGCAACCGTCGCGCCGGCAGCCGACGCGCGCGGCGTGAACGATGTGGCGCGCTCCTCGCCGTCTCGTCCCGTGCGCGTGGACTGCGCATGCGGATCGTCTGGTATTGCGAACGGCGGCGCTCCCGCATCGGCAGTCAAACCGGCGGCTTTGCCCGGCTCGCCCCCCATGAGTTCAGAACACCGCGCGGGCTCGCGCGTGTCCGGCGCACTCCGCGTATCCCTGCGCACCGCGCCCCGCTCCCCCCTCAACATCTCGGCTAGCTTGCGCCGGCCGCGTGCGAGCCGCGACATCACCGTGCCGATCGGCACGTCGGCAACGAGCGCGATCTCGCGATACCCCATCTCCTCGAGTTCGCGCAGAATCAGCACCTCGCGATACTCGACCGGCAGACGCGCGAGCGCGTCATGCACCTGCCTCGTATCCTCGTCGCGGATCAGCAGGGTTTGCGGATCGTCGCCGCCCGCGCTCCAGCCGTCGAAAGTCGCGTCGTCCATTGTTTCGTCGAATTCGAGCATCTCGTGCGACGGCGCACGCCGCCGCCATTCCGTGTACCAGGTGCGGCGCACGATCGCGAGCAGCCACGGCCGTGCGGAATCGCCGCGAAACGTATCGAAAAAACGGAACGCGCGCATGAAAGCTTCCTGCACGACGTCCTCGGCATCGTGGGCGTTGCCGCACAGCCAGCGCGCGAGGTTGTACGCGGCGTCGAGATGCGGTAGCGCCAACTGCTCGAAGCGACGGCTTCGCACGGTATGGGCATCGGTGTCGGCGCCGGCATCGGCATCGGCTGCGCCGCGCGCGCGGGCGGAGTCTGGATCGGTCTGGACCACGTGGGCCCTCCAAGGGCATTGCGGCTGCGTAGGTCGTGCGATTGGGGTGCGACAGGGGCGCGCCGGGGTCGCGAACGGGCCTCGGCTGGAGCGCGCTCCGGTGCGACTGGCGCGCTTATCGCTGCGCGCCGAACCGCACGGCTCGCGCGGCGTCATGCGGCAAAGCCGTACGACCAGGCCACGCGACCAAACCACGCCCCGCCGCTCCCGCAACAGCCAAAACCGCATGCGCTTCGCCGTGCCTCACGACGCCCCTTTCATCGCATAACCCGCCGCACGCCGAGTTTATTCCCGCCCCATGGCACAAATTCGCAAAAAGACCGGCGCGGCGCGCTGGCAGGCTAGTAAGACGGCCGGTTCCAATAGTCGTCGCTCGCGTACACGTCCTTCAGGTAGTCGATGAAATAGCGCACGCGTGCCGGCACGTAGCGCTGCTGCGGATAGACCGCGAGGATGTCGTAATCGGGCAGCGCGTACTCGTCGAGCACGGTTTCGAGTTCGCCGCGCGCGAGCTGCTGCTGGATTTCCCAGGTGGAGCGCCAGCCGAGCCCGAGCCCTTCCGAGACCCAGCGGTGCAGCAGTTCGCCGTCGTTGCAATCGAGCGTGCCGCCGACGCGCACCGTCGCGAGCTTGCCGTTGCGGCGGAAATACCAGCCGCGGTTCTGCCCGCCTTGCAGATTGAACGCGAGGCAGTTGTGGGCCGGCAGGTCTTCGAGCGTCTTCGGCTTGCCGTGACGGCGGAAATACTCGGGCGTGCCGCACACCACACGCCGGTTCGAGGCGAGCTTCACCGCGACGAAGTTCGGATCGACCGTGCCGCCGATGCGGATCGACAGGTCGTAGCCCTCGCGCACCAGATCGACGACCCGGTCGGTCAGGTTGAACGACATCTGCAACTCGGGCTTGCCCGCGAGAAACGCCGGCGCGAGCGGCGCGACGTGCTTGCGGCCGAACGCGGCCGGCGCCGACACGATCAGATGGCCGTTCACCGCGCGGCGCCCCGCGCTCAGTTCGTTTTCGGCCTGATCCCATTCGCTGAGGAGGCCCCGGCAGCGTTCGAGAAACGCGGCGCCGTCCTCGCTGACCACGAGCCGCCGCGTCGTGCGGTACATCAGCTTCACGCCGAGGCGCTTTTCGAGCGCGTCGATGCGGCGACCGAGAATCACCGGCGACACGCCCTCTTCGAGCGCCGCCGCCGCGAGACTGCCCGCATCGGCGACGCGCACGAAGGTTTCGATCTGTTTGAAGCGGTCCATGCCTGTCTCCTACCCGTCTCCTACCCGTTTTCCACCTGTCTGCCGCCCGGTTGCTGCCGGCTGTCGCCGGCCCTCCGTCGGGCTTCACGCCATTCAATACTTTTTGTTTCGAAATAAGCGACCCGAACTGATCTTATCAAACCTTTAGGTCAGGCCTAAAGTGCATCTCAACAGACTTTGGTTTGCCCATTTCCAGACATTGAGGAGACATTCATGGCCAAAATGAGAGCCGTCGACGCCGCCGTGCTGGTGCTCGAAAAAGAAGGTATCGATACCGCGTTCGGCGTGCCGGGCGCCGCGATCAACCCGTTCTACTCGGCGATGCGCAAAGCCGGCGGCATCAGCCACGTGCTTGCGCGCCACGTCGAGGGCGCCTCGCACATGGCCGAAGGCTACACGCGCGCTCGGCCGGGCAACATCGGCGTGTGCATCGGCACCTCGGGGCCTGCTGGCACCGACATGATCACCGGTTTGTACTCCGCCCAGGCCGACTCGATTCCTATTCTGGCTATCACAGGCCAGGCGCCGCGCGCGCGTCTCTACAAGGAAGACTTCCAGGCGGTCGATATCGAATCGATCGCCAAGCCCGTCACCAAGTGGGCCGTGACCGTGCGCGAGCCGGCGCTGGTGCCGCGCGTGTTCCAGCAGGCGTTCCATCTGATGCGCTCGGGCCGTCCGGGCCCGGTGCTGGTCGATCTGCCGATCGACGTGCAGCTCGCCGAAATCGAATTCGACATCGACACGTACGAACCGCTGCCTGTCTACAAGCCGAAGGCGACGAGAAAACAGATCGAAGCCGCGCTCGCGCTGCTCAACGAGGCCGACAAGCCGCTGATCGTCTCGGGCGGCGGCGTGCTGAACGCCGTGGCCGAAGACCTGCTCGTGAAGTTCGCCGAAACGGTCGGCGTGCCGGTGATCCCGACGCTGATGTCGTGGGGCGCGATTCCCGACGACCATCCGCTGATGGCCGGCATGGTCGGTCTGCAGACCTCGCACCGCTACGGCAACGCGACGATGCTCGCCTCCGACTTCGTGCTCGGCATCGGCAACCGCTGGGCCAACCGCCACACCGGCAGCGTCGACGTCTATACGAAGGGCCGCAAGTTCGTGCACGTCGATATCGAACCGACGCAGATCGGCCGCGTGTTCGGCCCCGATCTCGGCATCGTCTCGGACGCGAAGGCCGCGCTCGAACTGTTCGTCGACGTGGCGGGCGAGTGGAAGGCCGCGGGCAAGCTCAAGGACCGCAGCGCATGGGTTGCCGATTGCCAGGAGCGCAAGCGCACGATGCTGCGCAAGACGCACTTCGACAACGTGCCGATGAAGCCGCAGCGCGTCTACGAAGAGATGAACCAGGTGTTCGGCCGCGATACCTGCTACGTGAGTACGATCGGTTTGTCGCAGATCGCCGCGGCGCAATTCCTGCACGTCTACAAGGCGCGCAACTGGATCAACTGCGGCCAGGCCGGCCCGCTCGGCTGGACGATTCCGGCGGCGCTCGGCGTGCGCGCGGCCGATCCGCAACGGCCGATCGTCGCACTCTCGGGCGACTACGACTTCCAGTTCATGATCGAGGAACTCGCGGCCGGCGCGCAATTCAAGCTGCCGTACGTGCATGTGGTCGTGAACAACTCGTATCTCGGGTTGATCCGCCAGGCGCAGCGCGCGTTCGAGATGGACTACTGCGTGCAGCTCGGCTTCGAGAACATCAATTCGCCGGAGACGAACGGCTATGGCGTCGATCACGTGGCGGTGGCCGAAGGTCTCGGCTGCAAGGCGATTCGCGTGTTCAAGCCCGAAGAGCTGAAACCGGCGCTGGAGAAGGCGCAGTCGATGCTCGGCGAGTTCAACGTGCCGGTGATCGTCGAAGTGATTCTCGAACGCGTGACCAATATCTCGATGGGCACCGAGATCGACGCGATCAACGAGTTCGAGGAACTGGCCGAAAGGCACGAGGACGCACCGACCGCGATCAGCCTGCTGGACTGAGACCGGGCCTGAGTTTGAGCCGGCCGCGCTCGCGGCGGCCGCCGTCACCGCCGTAGCTGTAGCGCACGCGATGCATGCCGCGCGCGAGGGCCGGGGTCGTTCGCATGAAACGCCCCGCCCTCGCCGCGCGAGAACCGCGCGCGCGATTCCCCTGACCGCCCTGACCGACCAGAGAGACACACGCACCATGCCGAAATTTGCAGCGAATCTGACGATGCTGTTCAACGAAGTGCCGTTCCTCGACCGTTTCGCGGCCGCGGCCAACGCCGGCTTTCATGCCGTCGAATTCCTGTTTCCGTATCCGTATTCGATCGCCGATTTGAGCGACCGTCTGCAGCAGAACCGCCTGAAGCTCGTGCTGCACAACCTGCCCGCGGGCAACTGGGACGCCGGCGAACGCGGCATCGCGTGCCTGCCCGATCGGGTCGGCGAGTTTCGGGAAGGCGTCAACCGCGCGATCGAGTACGCCAGCGCATTGAAGGTGCCGCAACTGAACTGCCTCGTCGGCATTCCGGGCACGGGCGTCGATGCCGACACCGCGCGCGCGACGATCGTCGGGAACCTGCGCTTTGCCGCGGCCGAACTGAAGAAAGCCGGCATCCGCCTGCTCGTCGAGCCGTGCAACTCGTACGACATTCCGGGCTTCGCGCTGAACCGTTCGCGCGACGGGCTCGACGTGATTCGCGAGGTCGGCTCGGACAATCTGTTCCTGCAATACGACATCTATCACATGCAACGGATGGAAGGCGAACTCGCCGCGACGATCGAAAAGAACCTCGCGCAGATCGCGCACATCCAGCTTGCCGACAACCCCGGGCGGCACGAACCGGGCAGCGGCGAAATCAACTACCCGTATCTGTTCGCGTTGCTCGACTCGCTCGGCTACGACGGTTATGTCGGCTGCGAATACAAGCCGCGTGCGACGACCGAGGCCGGCCTCGGCTGGCTGCACAGCGTGGCCGGTCAATCGCGCGGCGCGGCGCACGCGGCGGCCTGAGCCTGCTTCGGTTTCCTCATGGTCCCCTGAAGCGGCCTGACGCACGCCTCCCTATCACCCTGGAGATTCAGACACATGGCAAAGATCGGTTTCATCGGCCTCGGCATCATGGGCGCGCACATGGCGCGCAACCTCATCAAGGGCGGTCACGCGCTGTTCGTGAACGGCGCGTATCCGGTGCCGGACGACATCGCGAAAACGGCCAGCGTGGCCGCCAGTTCGACCGCCGTCGCGCAGGCCGCCGACATCGTCATCATCATGGTGCCGGACACGCCCGACGTCGCCAACGTGCTGTTCGCCGACGACGGCGTCGCCGCCGGCCTCACGCGAGGCAAGCTCGTGATCGACATGAGCTCGATCTCGCCGCTCGACACGCAGGTATTCGCGAAAAAGATCAACGCGCTCGGTGCCGACTATCTCGACGCGCCGGTATCCGGCGGCGAAATCGGCGCGCGCGACGCGACGCTGACGATCATGGTCGGCGGTCCCGAGCAAGCCTTTGCGCTGGCGAAACCGCTGTTCGAGCTGATGGGCAGGAACATCTCGCTGATCGGTGAGAACGGCGCGGGCCAGACCTGCAAGGTCGCGAACCAGATCATCGTCGCGCTGAACATCGAGGCGGTGGCCGAAGCGCTGCTGTTCGCGTCGCGCTCGGGCGCCGATCCGGAACGCGTGCGCCGCGCGCTGATGGGCGGCTTCGCGTCGTCGCGGATTCTCGAAGTGCACGGCGAGCGCATGACGAAGCGCACCTTCAACCCGGGCTTTCGCATCGAGCTGCATCAGAAGGACCTGAACCTCGCGCTCGACGGCGCGCGCAAGCTCGGTATCGCGCTGCCGCATACCGCGAGCGCGCAGCAACTGTTCAGCGTGTGCGCGGCGAACGGCGGCAAGGCGTGGGATCACTCGGCGATGGTGCGCGCCCTCGAAATCATGGCGAACCATGAGGTCGCGCAGGCGCCGGGCGGTGAGGAAGCGAAGGCGGCCTGAGGTTCCGGTTTTCGCGGTTGAGCTTGCCGGCGGTTGTTGCTGGCTATTTATTGCCGGCTATTCGTGGCTATTGCCGGTTGCCGACGACGGTTGCCAATGACGGTTACCAATCGCGGCCGACTTCGGCCCGCCGCCCGGCATCGGCGGGCGGCGTCACGGCAAGCACAGGTGGGGCGCCTGTTGGTCGCGCGGCAGCTTCGGCTGTCCGCGCGGCGCAATGGGCAAATCGTGCCGCTCTGGGCTGAGAGCGGCAAGTGGGGTCCGCAGCGGCACCCGGCGAAGGCGGGGAAGCCTTGGTCGGTCAGACGTCGTCGTCGGGTGTCCGGCTGTCGGATCGGTTGTCGTGGCGATTCTTTGAGCGGGTTTCCCGCGCTCTGCCAAACGCCGCGTTGACGACAGGAATCACAATCCTGGACTCTACTTCGGGTCGAGCGGCCATCCGCTGGAACCGTCGTCACATCGCTGCAGGCGGCACGCGTTGCCGATCCGACGCCTGATCGGCGCTCACCGGCTCGCATCGGCTCACACCGCCGGGCCGTCAATCAATACGTATCGAACACCTTCTGCAGCGCGGCCGGCGCCGTATGGCCCGCGCCCAGCGCCAGCATCAGCAGCACCCGCGCCTTGTACGGATTCAGCGAACCTGCGCTGACGAAACCGAGCGCGTCGTCGGCGGCCGCGCCGTTGCGCATCACGTGGCCCGAGCCGACGCGCGACGCGCGCACCACCGCGACGCCGCGCGTCACCGCCTCGGCCAGCGCCTGCTGCAGCGTCTGATGGATCGAGCCATTGCCCGTGCCCGCCACGACGATGCCGCGCACACCGGCCGCGACGAGCGCATCGACGGCAAGCCGCGAGACGCCCGCATAGCTCGCGACGATCTCCACATGCGGCCACTGCGCGCCGCTCGCGAATTCGCTCGCGAGCGTATGCGCGCGCACCACGCCGCGCTGAAATTCGACGCGGCCGTCCTGCACCCAGCCCAGCGCGCCGATCTCCGGCGACTGGAACGCGTCGACCGCATAGGTGCTCGTCTTGACGACGTCGCGCGCACTATGAATGCGGTTGTTGAACACCACCAGCACGCCCTGCCCGCGCGCCGACGCATGCCCGGCCACCGTCACGGCATTCAGCAGATTCAGCGGACCATCGGCCGACAACGCCGAGGCCGGCCGCATCGCCGCGGTCAGCACGACGGGCTTGTCCGACTTGACGGTCAGATGCAGCAGGTAGGCGGTTTCTTCGAGCGTATCGGTGCCGTGCGTGACCACGACGCCGTCGACGTCCTCGCTCGCGAGCAGCGTGTCGATGCGTTGCGCCAGCGTGCTCCATAGCGGTAGCGCCATGTCCTTGCTGTCGACGCTGGCGATCTGCTCGGGTGCGATCCGCGCGACCGCGGACAACGCCGGCACTGCCGCGAGCAACTGCTCGACGCCGACGACGCCCGCCTGATAGCCCGAGGTATTGGCCGCATCCGCGGCCGCGCCGGCGATCGTGCCGCCGGTCGCGAGCACGGCGATGCGCGGCAGCGACGGCGCCGCGCCGTGGCCGGGAGAAACCGGCGAAGAGGAAGTGGAAGTATTCATGGCGGCGATTGTAAGCGATGCGCCAGCCGCCGCCATGTATGGAAAACCGGGAGCCCGCAAGGCTTGAGCGGCGCGTGCGGGTGTCGTGAGGGCATTAGGCGATGGGCATCATGAAGGCATCACGCGGGCGCCGCGAAGACGCACCCCAGTCTCAAGGACCCGGCGCCTTCATCGCCCGCTCACACCGCCTCGCGCAACTGCGCCGCGATATCGGCCTCGCTCAACTGCGGCGCGAACATTTCGATCAGCCGGTACGCGTAGGCGCGCAAAAACGCGCCCTTGCGCAAGCCGACGCGCGTCGTGCTGGCCTCGAACAGATGCTGCGTGTCGAGCGCGACGAGTTCGGTGTCGCGTTTCGGATCGTAGGCCATCGCCGCGACCACGCCGATGCCCATGCCGAGTTCGACGTAGGTCTTGATCACGTCGGCGTCGATCGCGGTCAGCACGACGTCGGGCAACGCACCTGCTTTCGCGAACGCCTGGTCGATATGCGAGCGGCCCGTGAAGTCCTGGTCGTAGGTGACGATCGGGAATTCGGCGATCTCGTCGAGCGTCAGATTTTCGCGGCCCACGAGCGGATGCCCCTTCGGCACGACCACCACGTGATGCCACGAATAGCACGGGAACGTGACGATGTCGGGGAAGCGGTCGAGCGCTTCGGTCGAGATGCCGATGTCGGCCTCGCCGTTGATAATCATCTGCGCGATCTGCTGCGGGCTGCCCTGGCGCAGCGCCAGATGCACCTTCGGGAACACCGAGGTGAACTGCCGGACCACCTTCGGCAGCGCGTAGCGTGCCTGCGTGTGGGTGGTCGCCACGACCAGATGGCCGCTGTCCTGATCCGCGTACTGACGCGCCACGCGGCGCAGATTCTCCGCGTCGAGCAGCATCCGCTCGATCAGTTGATGCACGGCCTTGCCCGGCTCGGTCAGGCCCGTGAGCCGCTTGCCGCGGCGGATGAAGATGTCGACGCCGAGTTCGTCCTCGAGATCCTTGATCTGTTTCGACACGCCCGACTGCGACGTGTACAGCACGTTCGCAACCTCGGTCAGGTTCATGTTCTGCCGCACGGCCTCGCGCACGAAGCGCAATTGCTGGAAATTCATCGATGTGTCTCCGGTTCAGCCAGAGTTGAGTTATGTTGAGTTATTGAAGCCGATTTGCAGTCACCGCTTTGAAGCCACTCACCCGGCGCAACCGCCGGGTCCGGCCGATACGTTGCTCTCCTGTCATGCGCGCCGCGCGGCGGCGCCCCCCTCTCACTGCGCGGGAAACACGCGCAACGCGCGCGGCACCGCGGTCACGCCATCGCCGACCGCCAGTTGCAGATCGCGCCACGTCTCGCGATCGAGTTCCGCTTCGAGCAGATTGCCCTCGCCGCCCGCGAGTTCGACGCGCACCGAACCGCCAAGCGTCACGACGCGCTGCACGTCCACCACGATACCCTCGCGATGCCCCGCCGTCTGCGGATACAGCTGCAGATCGTGCGGCCGCACGTAGGCGAACGCCGGCCCGCTGAAACCGGCCGTGATCGCGACCGGCAGAGCCGCACCATCGACCACGAAGCCCTGTGCGTCGACGTTGCCATGCAGACGGTTCGCCGCGCCGAGAAACTCGTAGACGAACGGCGTCTGCGGATGATCGTAGACGTCCTGCGGGCTGCCCACCTGCTCGACGTGGCCGCGATTGAGCACGACGATGCGGTCGGCCACTTCGAGCGCTTCTTCCTGGTCGTGCGTGACGAAGATCGTCGAGATATGCAGATCGTCGTGCAGACGCCGCAGCCAGCTG
This sequence comes from Paraburkholderia sp. Cy-641, assembly GCF_011752945.1. NCBI lineage: Bacteria > Pseudomonadati > Pseudomonadota > Betaproteobacteria > Burkholderiales > Burkholderiaceae > Paraburkholderia > Paraburkholderia sp. Cy-641. The sequence continues at coordinate 27,589 of NZ_VWWM01000063.1, read as the reverse complement.
CGCAACTCCTTGCGCACCTTCGCGTCGAGCGCGCCGAACGGCTCGTCGAGCAGCAGCACCTTCGGCTCCACGGCGAGAGCACGCGCGAGCGCGATACGCTGCCGCTGCCCGCCTGACAGTTCCGACGGATAACGCTGCGCGAGCCAGTCGAGCTGCACGAGCCTGAGCAGCTCATGCACCTTCTCGCGAATCACGCTCTCGGCAGGCCGCTCCTTGCGCGGCTTCACGCGCAGACCGAACGCGACGTTCTCGAACACCGTCATGTGACGGAACAGCGCGTAATGCTGGAACACGAAGCCGACTTCACGCTCGCGCGCGCCGACCGCCGCGACGTCCTGACCTTGCAGCACGACCTGGCCGCCGTCCGCGTATTCGAGACCGGCGATCACGCGCAGCAGCGTGGTCTTGCCGCACCCCGACGGCCCGAGCAGCGCGACCAGTTCGCCCGGCGGAAAGTCGAGCGAGACATTGTCGAGCGCGACGAAATCGCCGAAGCGCTTGTGCAGGTGACGAACGGTGATACCCATTTACAGCTCTCCTTGCTTGAGCGGGTGTGGCTGCGACGCAGGCGTTGCGTTGGCGAAAAACGAATGAGGCGCGGACGGCGCACCGGCCGGCCGCGTGCCCGTGCCCGTGCCCGTGCCCGTGCCCGTGTCCGTGTCCGTGTCCGTGGACAACGGCACCGGCGCCGGCCCCGCATACGCGGGCACCTCGCGCGCGGCCGACAGCTCCGCCGACATATGGCGCTCGGCCAGCAGCTTGAGCCCGAGCGTGACGAGCGCGAGCAGCGCCAGCAGCGACGCCACGGCGAATGCTGCCGAGAAGTTGTACTCGTTGTAGAGAATTTCGACGTGCAGCGGCATCGTGTCGGTCTGTCCGCGAATATGGCCCGACACCACCGACACCGCGCCGAACTCGCCCATCGCGCGCGCGTTGCAGAGAATCACGCCGTACAGCAGGCCCCATTTGATGTTCGGCAGCGTGACGCGACGGAAAATCTGCCAGCCCGAGGCGCCGAGCACGTGCGCGGCTTCTTCCTCGTCGTTGCCTTGCGCCTGCATCAGCGGAATCAGTTCGCGCGCGACGAACGGGAACGTCACGAAGATCGTCGCAAGCACGATGCCCGGCACCGCGAAGATGATCTGCACGTCGTGGTCTGCGAGCCATGGGCCGAACCAGCCCTGCGCGCCGAACATCAGCACGTAAATCAAACCCGAGATGACCGGCGAGACCGAGAACGGCAGATCGATCAGCGTGGTCAGCAGCGCCTTGCCGCGAAACTCGAACTTCGCGATACACCACGACGCTGCGAGACCGAACCCGAGATTGAGCGGCACGGCGATCGCGGCGGTCAGCAGCGTCAGCTTGATGGCCGAGAGCGCATCGGGATCGGCGAGCGACGCGAAGTAAAAGCGCAGCCCCTTGGCGAGCGCCTGATAGAACACGGCGACAAGCGGCACGACGAGGAACAGCGCGAGAAACAGCAGCGCGATGCCGGTCAGCAGCCAGCGCACCGCCGGCGGCTCGCTGACCGGATCGGGCCGGCGCGGCACGCCGGGCGACGTGTTGAGTAACGTATCAGGCGAGGTGCCAAGCGAGGTGTCAAGCGACGCACTGGCGCGGGCCCGCGCGGAATTTGCGCCCTGCGCTTCGCTGGCTCCGTTCGCGTGGTTGCCCGGGTTCGTAGAACGGCCGCTCATTGCGCACCTCCGCCGACTGCCGCGACCCGCGCTGCATGGCTCGTTGCTGTGCCAGTGGCGCCGCTCGCCGCGTTGCTCACGGCGCCGCCCGCCGGCCCCTGCGGCACGGGCCCCGCGCCGCCGCGGCTCGTGCGCCGCTGCAAATACCACTGCAACGTATTGATGAACAGCAGCATCAGGAACGACACGATCAGCATCACGACCGCGAGCGCGGTCGCGCCCGCGTAGTCGTACTGTTCGAGCTTCGTGATGATGAGCAGCGACGTGATCTCCGATTTCATCGGCACGTTGCCGGCGATGAAGATCACCGAGCCGTATTCGCCGAGCGCGCGCGCAAAGGCGAGCGCGAAGCCGGTCAGCAGCGCCGGCAACACGGCCGGCAGCACGACGCGGCGAAACGTGAGCCAGCGCGACGCGCCGAGGCAGGCGGCCGCCTCTTCCTGCTCGCGTTCGAACTCCTCCAGCACCGGCTGCACCGTGCGCACCACGAACGGCAGGCCGATGAACGTCAGCGCGACCAGCACGCCGGCCGGCGTGAACGCGATCCTGATGCCGAGCGGCACGAGAAACTGGCCGATCCAGCCGTTGCCCGCATACACGGCCGCGAGCGAAATGCCGGCCACCGAGGTCGGCAGCGCGAACGGCAGATCGACGACCGCATCGACGATGCGCTTGAACGGAAACGTGTAGCGCACCAGCACCCACGCGACGAGAAAGCCGAACGCCGCGTTGATGAGCGCGCCGCCGAGCGCCGAGAAGAACGTCAGCCGATACGACGCGAGCACGCGCGGCGAGGTGACCGCGCGCACGAACTGGTCCCAGTCGAGCGTCGAGGTCTTCAGAAAGGTCGATGCCAACGGAATCAGCACCACGAGGCTCAGATACGCCACCGTGATGCCGAGTGTCAGGCCGAAGCCGGGCAATGCGCTCGGCTTGCGAAAGGTCAACGTGGTCATGCTGGATACTCGTTCAGGGTTGATGCTCGCGCGGCGGATGGCCCGCGCGCCGCCGCGCCGCGCGTTGCCTTATGTCGTCTTATGCTGCCTGATGCGGCATTGCCGCCGCGCTCGTTTTCAGGCGCGGCGGCAACCGCTGTTACTGCGGCTGATAGATCGAATCGAACACGCCGCCGTCCGCGAAATGGGTCTTCTGCGCGTTAGCCCAGCCGCCGAACGAATCGTCCACCGTGTAGAGCTTCAGCTTCGGAAACCTCGCGGTCAGCTCGGCTGGCACCTTGTTCGAACGCGGACGATAGAAGTTGCGCGCGCCGATCTCCTGGCCCTCTTCGCTATAGAGGAAGTTCAGATAGGCCTCGGCGAGCTTGCGCGTGCCATGCCTGTCGACGACCTTGTCGACCACCGCGACCGGCGGCTCGGCAAGAATGCTCGCCGACGGCACGACGATCTCGAACTTGTCCGGGCCGAATTCCTTCAGCGACAGGAACGCCTCGTTTTCCCAGGCGATCAGCACGTCGCCGATCCCGCGCTGCACGAAGCTCGTGGTCGCGCCGCGCGCGCCCGAATCGAGCACGCCCGCGTTTTTATAGAGCTTGCCGACGAACGCCTTCGCCGTCTGCGCGTTGCCGCCCGGCAGGTGCTCGGCGTACGCCCACGCGGCGAGGTAGTTCCAGCGCGCGCCGCCCGAGGTTTTCGGATTCGGCGTGACGATCGACACGCCCGGCTTGACGAGATCGTCCCAGTCCTTGATGTGCTTCGGGTTGCCCTTGCGCACGAGGAACACGATCGTCGACGTGTAGGGCGAGGCATTGTCGGGCAGGCGCTTCTGCCAGTTTTTGTCGACGAGGCCCTTGTTCGCGAGCGCGTCGATGTCGTAAGCGAGCGCCAGTGTCACGACGTCGGCCTGCAGGCCGTCGAGCACCGAGCGCGCCTGTGCGCCCGAGCCGCCGTGCGACTGCCTGAAATTGACCGTCTCGCCGGTCTTCGCCTTCCATTCCTTGCCGAAGGCCTGATTGATGTCCTGGTACAGCTCGCGCGTCGGGTCGTAGGACACATTGAGCAGCGTCGTGTCGGCATGCGCCGCCCCGCTCGCGCCGAACATGCCGAGCGCGCCCGCCGCGCCGACGGCCAATGCCGCGATGAATCGTTTCGTCCTGCCCGTAAGCCCCGTCTGCCGATGGTTCATGTCAACTTTTCTCCGCGTGATGATCCGCCTCGGCGAATCTGCTGTTGTTTTGCGTCGCGGTCACGTGCACATGAGCGCCAACCCGGAAGCCAGTCTATCGAAGCGCTTTCATCATTAAAAATAATGTTTCTTCATTTTTTAATACGCAAAAGTGGTAACGGCAGACGGGCGCGGCGCTGTAACGACCAAACAGCCGCGATGACGCCCCAAAGCGACGCCGGAACGTCCCCCGTTTCGAGAACTTAAAGTAAAGCTTGAAATGCGCCGAATACTGTATAAAAATACAGTCACCTGTTCATACATACAGTGGCCATGACAAAACTCACCGCACGACAGCAGCAGGTTTTCGATCTGATCCGCCGCGCGATCGAACGCACCGGCTTTCCGCCCACCCGCGCCGAAATCGCGGCCGAACTGGGTTTCAGCTCGGCCAATTCGGCGGAAGAACATCTGCGCGCGCTGGCCCGCAAGGGCGTGATCGAGCTCGCGGCCGGCGCCTCGCGCGGCATCCGCCTGCTGTCCGGGCAGGATGATGCGCCGCACCAGTTCACGCTGCCGCACGCGGGCCTCATGCAGTTGTCGCTGCCGCTCATCGGCCGGGTCGCGGCGGGTAGCCCGATCCTCGCGCAGGAACATATCTCGCAGCACTACGCATGCGACCCGGCGCTGTTCTCGAGCAAGCCCGACTACCTGCTGAAGGTGCGCGGCCTGTCGATGCGCGACGCGGGCATTCTCGACGGCGACCTGCTCGCGGTGCAAAAGCGCAGCGAAGCGAAGGACGGCCAGATCATCATTGCCCGGCTCGGCGACGACGTCACGGTCAAGCGCCTGAAGCGCCGCTCGAACGGCATTGAGTTGATCGCGGAAAACCCCGATTACGAAAACATCTTCGTGGCAACCGGCAGCGCGGATTTCGCGCTGGAAGGGATCGCCGTAGGGCTGATTCGCCCGAGCGAGTTCTGATTGGCTGGTACGTCCGTACCGCCAGGACCGCTCGCGCCGGTTTGTCCAACCCAAGCTGCATTTACCTCGCATCGCCTGGAGAGACTCATGGAACGTCTTGCCCGTCTGCTGCCTTTTCGCCAGTTCGGCCGTCTGCGCCATCTGCGCCATCTGCGCAAGCTCACGCCCTGCCCACTGATCGAAGCGCCCGCTGAGCACACGCCGTCGCTGTTCGACGAGCCCGCTTCAAGCTCCGGCTTGCCGTCGTCGTTGCCGGCATTCGCGCGCGTCTCGCTGAATTCGGGCTTGAATACGGCCGAGCCGTCGCGTCGCGCGCCGGTGCGCGTCTATCATGGGCCATCGCGATTAATCATGGTCGGCACGATCGAGGCCGTATGCCGTATGATCGATCGCTGCATAGCCGACGAAGCCAATATGCACGGCGCGGTGTTCGAGTCCTGAGCAAATTCTGAGCGAGTCCTGAATAATTTGTGAATGAACGCGGAGCGTACTTCCTGTGTTCAGGTATTCGCGTGATATTGGGATCGTTTCGTCCTCGCCGTGGTCCACGTTAGACCCAACCTGACGGGAGAGTCCGATCCGATGAGAGTTCAGAAACGCATCCAGGGCAGTGCCACCCGGCCACTACTTATCACGTTGATCGTGGTCATCGTGATTGCCGCGCTAGGGTTTATTTATGCGTCGCCGTATATCGCGGTGAACAATCTCAAACGCGCGGCCGATGCGCGAGACGTGCAAACCGTCAATTCATACGTCGACTTTCCCGCGTTACGCGACAGCCTCAAGCTGCAGGTGGCCGACATGCTGACGCGCCGGCTCGAAGCGGACGCCGGTAACAAGATAGCCACGATTGGCGCGGTGATCGGCGTGACGTTGATCGGTCCGCACGTCGATGCCTATGCGACACCAGACGGTGTCGCGGCCCTGCTGAACGGCATGCCGCCACGCGGCACCCCGGGCGAGCAGCCGGCGGCACCGCCTGCCGCGGGCACGGAAGGCCAGCCGGCGCCACCCGCCGCAAACAACACCAATCAACCGAATGCGGCACCGCCCGCGCGGCAAAGCACGGCCGGTTATCGCAGCCTCAATGAATTCGTCATCACGTACCGGCGCGGCGAAGGCAATGCGAACTACTCGGCCATCTTCCGCCGCGAAGGTCTGATCACGTGGAAGCTCGCCGCGATCAATCTGAACGAGTGAATGGGAAGTTTGATCTGAATGGACAAGTGGCCGGCTATCGTAGCCGGCCACTCGACAGGATGCGACAAGCGTTTCGATACGCCCGGCGCTGTTCGATACCGCATCGAGGTCTTTCAATGGCGCTCGCCGTTATTCAGGCCGTCATTCAGACCTTCGTGCAAGCCCTCATTCAGACCGGCACGCAACGAGCCGCACGCGTCAACTCTCATGCACGATCGCGCCATGTCGAAATCCCGCGCGTGATCGTGCCTCATCTTGCATAAGCAAGCGTTGCTCAGGCAACGCTCATCGGTACATCACCGCGTCAGGCTGCGGCCTGCTGCTGCTCCTGCACCGACGAACACGCGACCAGAATGCTGCACGACACGCGATCGAGCAGCGGCGTATTACCCGCGCCCATCCACCAGCGCGACAAGCCGGTCCGGCAGCGATGACCGACCACCACGAGATCGACCTGCAACTCATTGGCGAGATTGGCGATCTCGTCGATCGGATGGCCGAACGCGAAATGCCCTTGTGCGTTCACGCCGCGCTCGGTCAGCCAGTTCACGCCCTCCTGCAGAATCTCGCGGGCGGTTTTTTCGAAGCTGCCACAGGCCACGTCGGTCAACAGGCCCGCGCTTTGCGCGATGCTGGAACGCATGTCGACCACCGACAGCAAATGCGTTTCCGCCTTCAGGTCCAACGCCAGATCGGCGCCGCAACGCAGGGCTTTACGGCCTTCGCGCGAGCCGTCGTAGCACAACAGGATTTTCTGGTAGCTCGCCATCATTTTCTCCCTTCGCGCGGAAAGCGCGGTCTGAGTCAATCATGGTGCGCCGCAATTCAGCTTGCAAGAGATGGAAAACGCTAAGTGCGTAGTCGCTACAGGTTAATGCAGGCCGCACGGACGTTGCGGCGGCATCGGCCCGGTTTTGCACGCAAATATGGCAGCGCAAAAAATATCGCGTGGCGTGGCGACGCTCCGTTCAGCGTCGCCCCCGAGCATCGATTCCCCAGCACGATAGGTGCCTGAAGGATGTCCAACACGCGTCTACGCCCAACAGGGCTGCAGGCGTCTTCGCTCGACAATGCCCTAGAATGGACTGCTTTCGTAGCCGTTGCGGCCATCCGCGCGCACCGCGTCCATTGCCTGCCGTAGCGTGTTCTTCCGGAGCCTTCATCGATCCATGCCTGCCGCCCCTATCGAATTCCATCAGGTCAGGAAAAGCTACGGCGAAAAAACGGTCGTCGATGGATTGTCGTTCCATGTCAATGCGGGCGAATGCTTCGGCCTGCTCGGCCCCAACGGCGCGGGCAAGACCACGACCTTGCGCATGCTGCTCGGCATCGCGTCGCCCGATGCCGGCGAAATCCGCCTGTGCGGCGAGCCGATTCCGGGCCGTGCGCGCGTGGCGCGGGCGCGCGTCGGCGTCGTGCCGCAGTTCGACAACCTCGATCCCGATTTCACGGTGCGCGAAAACCTGCTCGTGTTCGGCCGCTACTTTGGCTTGAGCGCCGCGCAATGCCGCGCGGCCGTGCCCGGACTGCTCGAATTCGCGCGGCTCGAAAGCAAGGCGGACGCACGCGTGAGCGAACTGTCGGGCGGCATGAAGCGACGCCTCACGCTCGCGCGTGCGCTCATCAACGACCCCGACGTGCTGATCATGGACGAGCCGACCACCGGGCTCGATCCGCAGGCGCGGCATCTGATCTGGGAGCGGTTGCGCTCGCTGCTCGCGCGCGGCAAAACCATCCTGCTGACCACGCACTTCATGGAAGAAGCCGAGCGGCTATGTCATCGGCTCTGCGTGATCGAGGAAGGAAGCAAGATCGCCGAGGGCGCGCCGAGCGAGTTGATCGCCTCCGAGATCGGCTGCGACGTGATCGAGATCTACGGCGCCGACCCGTTTGCGTTGCGCGACGAACTCGCGCCGCTCGCCGAGCGAACCGAGATCAGCGGCGAAACCCTGTTCTGCTACGTGAACGACGCGCAGCCTGTGCATGCGCGGCTCAAGCAGCGCGCCGATCTGCGCTATCTGCATCGGCCGGCGAATCTCGAAGACGTGTTTTTGCGGCTCACGGGCCGCGAGATGCAGGATTGAGAACGCGCATCGAAACGAGGCGTCGAAACATGCCCGGCACGCGAGGCATAAGCGGCCGCGACGTCGCACAATAGATGCGGCAACCGGATAGAAACCGCAAACAAGGGACGCCACCGAGAAAATCGCGCAAAGCAGACACCCGGTGCACCCGGTAAACGCCAGACACGCGAGAACAACCCGAGACACCTCATGGACGCACGCACCTACGAAACCCACGGCGGCACGCCTTCGGCACAGGAACCGTTCGCCGCTTTCCCCGCCAACGCCGTGAACTGGATCGCGGTGTGGCGCCGCAACTATCTGGTCTGGAAGAAGCTCGCGCTTGCGTCGATGTTCGGCAATCTCGCCGACCCGATGATCTATCTGTTCGGGCTCGGCCTCGGACTCGGGCTGATGGTCGGGCACGTCGACGGCGTCTCGTACATCGCGTTTCTCGCGGCGGGCACGGTCGCTTCGAGCGTGATGATGTCGGCGAGTTTCGAGTCGATGTATTCGGGCTTTTCGCGCATGCACGTGCAGCGCACGTGGGAAGCGATCATGCACACGCCGCTCACGCTCGGTGATATCGTGCTCGGCGAGGTGATCTGGGCAGCCAGCAAGTCGATGCTGTCGGGCGCCGCGATCATGCTCGTGGCCGGCGTGCTCGGCTACGCGAGCTTTCCATCGATGTTGCTCGGCTTGCCGGTCATCGTGCTGGCCGGTCTCGCCTTCGCCAGCATCGCGATGATCGTGACGGCACTCGCGCCGTCGTACGACTTTTTCATGTTCTATCAGACGCTCGTGCTCACGCCGATGCTGCTGCTCTCGGGCGTGTTCTTTCCGACCTCGCAACTGCCTGCCGCCGCGCAGGCCGCGACCGGCGCGTTGCCGCTCGCGCATGCGGTCGAACTGATGCGCCCGGTCATGCTCGGGCGGCCGGTCGCTCACGCGCTGTGGCACGCGGGCGTGCTGGCCGCGTATGCGGTGGGTGGCTTCGTCGTAGCCGCGATTCTGTTTCGCCGCAGGATGATGAAGTAGGCCGAGTGCGGCAAGCCGCGGCCCCCACTCCGTGGAACCCTGCACGTCACGCCAGGCAAGAAACGTGAGCCACCCGTGCAAGGCATCGGGCACGCGCGATGCTGTCCGCGCGCGGGGTTGAACCGCAGCGCTCCCGCGCCTCAGTCTGGCTCCCGATCAATCCTCGTCATCGGTCCACGGAATATCGACGTCCGAGATAAACGCGACCGTCGCGAACGGTCCTCCCTCATGACGTCCGATCTTGCCGTCGGCGCGCTGCCACTCGACGCGGAACACCGTGCCCGGATCGTCGGCGATAAGCCGCACCGTGCGCACTTCGTCGGGATCGGTATCCTCGACCGGACCGTCGAGCGAAATCAGCAATGCCTGCGGCCACAAACCATCGGCGGGATCGTAGATCCTGTCGCCGTCGTGGATCAACGTGAAGGCTTCCACGCCGATGGTCGCCGACGCATCGACGATCATCTTGGCCAGCGCGCGCAACAACGCGGTTGCGCGTGCCGAGTTCGCCTGACGGATCGCCAGATCGCCGCGCGTCAGCGCCTGTTCGAGTTTGGGATTGGTTTTTTGCTGCGCCATTCGATGTCCTGGTCCTATTGCTCTGTTGTGAGCGAACGCCTCGTACCGATGAGGGTGCGCGCTTCTTGTCCGGGTCGATATCCGCCGTCGATGTGCATTGCAGCATCGCGGGCGGACGGCGTTACCGTGCTGCCTCTGCGTGGTTCTTCCGCGAACTTCCTGAGTTATCTCTGCGCCGTTTTTCGTGACCTTTTACGCAATGCATTGTCGAGGGATGCCGCTGTCCACCACAGTGTAGGCCGTGATTCGGCATCCTGGAGAACATTTGCCGTTGGGTGTCGCACATGGCCATGCGGCCATTGTGACAAAAAAGCCCGGCTTCTAGAATCGCTCTCAATGACAGGGCATGACACGCATGACGATCTCGTCAGCCTCCCGAGCCATTCAGCCCAACCCGCATCGGAGACATCCATGAGCCGCAACGAGGCGATCGAGCACGCAACCCGGTATTTCGAATCCGGCGCCTTTCTCGCCGACCTGAACCGCCGCGTCGGCTTTCGCACCGAGAGCGAGGAAAGCGGTCGCGACGCACTGCTGCGGTCCTATCTGAGCGACGAAATCGCACCCGAAGCCACACGCCTCGGGTTCCAGACGCGCATCGTCGATAACCCGGTGAACGGCTTCGGACCGTTCCTGATCGCGAACCGTCATGAAGGCGACGCTCTGCCGACCGTGCTGATCTACGGCCACGGCGACGTCGTGCGCGGCTACGACAGCCAGTGGCGCGCGCCGCTCACGCCGTGGGCCGTGACGGTCGAAGGCGAACGCTGGTTCGGCCGCGGCACCGCCGACAACAAAGGCCAGCACACGATCAACCTCGCCGCGCTCGCGAGCGTGCGCGAGGCGCGCGGCGGCAAGCTCGGCTTCAACGCGAAGCTGCTGATCGAGATGGGCGAGGAAACCGGCTCGCCGGGGCTCGATGCGATCTGCCGCGCGCAGCGCGACGAACTGGCCGCCGACGTGCTGATCGCCTCCGACGGCCCGCGTCTCGCCGCGCACCGCCCGACCGTGTTCCTCGGCTCGCGCGGCGCGGTCAATTTCAGGCTGTCGCTGAACCTGCGCGACGGCGCGCACCATTCGGGCAATTGGGGCGGCCTGCTGCGCAATCCGGCCACCGTGCTCGCGAGTGCGCTCGCGAGTCTCGTCGATACGCGCGGCGTGATCGCGGTCGCAGGCTTGCGTCCGCCGCCGATTCCCGAGGCCGTGCGCCGCGCGCTCGCCGACATCGCAGTGGGCGGCGGCCCCGGCGACCCGGCCATCGACGACAACTGGGGCGAGCCGGGTCTCACGGCGCCCGAGCGTGTGTTCGGCTGGAACAGCGTCGAGGTGCTCGCGTTCAAGGCCGGCAATCCCGAGAACCCGGTCAATGCGATTCCGCCGTCGGCGTTCGCGGTTTGCCAGCTGCGCTTCGTGGTCGGCACCGATTGGGAGAACCTCGGCCAGCATCTGCGCGCGCATCTCGACGCGCATGGTTTTCAGCTCGTCGAACTCGACGTCGAACGCGGCGCGCCGGCCACGCGCCTGAATCCGGACGACCCGTGGGTCGAATGGGCGATCGCGTCGCTCGAACGGACCACGGGCAAGAAAACCGCGGTGCTGCCGAACCTCGGCGGCACGTTGCCCAACGACGTATTCGCCGACACGCTCGGTCTGCCGACGATCTGGGTGCCGCATTCGTACCCGGCCTGCTCGCAGCATGCGCCGAACGAGCATCTGCTTAGCCCGGTCGTGCGCGAGGGATTGCGGATGATGGCGGGACTGTTCTGGGATCTCGGCGAGAATGCGCCGCATGGGGCGACGCGCGAACCGACGCATGAGTCGACGCATGAGCCCAGGAACGCAGCGGCAGATGCAGCGAGGGCCGCGGGCTGAAACAGCTTCACGGGCGTGTCCCGGCAGACCAGCCCGGCCCACCGGAACACGCAGCGCTCACCTCGCCCTCACCTCACGCTCAAGGCGCCGGGCTCGGCTGCAATTCGTGCAGCTGGTCGATTTCCACCAGCGCTTCCGCCGACAGCGTCACCTGCGCGCTCGCGATGTTTTCCTTCAACTGCTCGAGCGAGGTCGCGCCGACCAGGGTACTCGTCACGAACGGGCGGCTGTTGACGAACGCGAGCGCGAACTGCGCGGGCGACAGGCCGTGACGCTTCGCGAGTTCGACGTAGCGCGAGGTCGCCTGCATGGCCTGCGGCTTGCTGTAGCGCTGGAAACGTTCGAACTGCGTGATGCGCGCGCCGGCCGGACGCGCGCCGCCTTCGTACTTGCCCGACAGCCAGCCGAACGCGAGCGGCGAATACGCGAGCAGGCCGATGCCATCGCGATGCGCGAACTCGGACAGGCCCGCTTCGTAGGTACGGTTCACGAGGTTGTACGGATTCTGGACGCTGACGATGCGCGGCAGGCCGAACTTTTCGGCCGCGCGCAGGAATTGCGCGACGCCCCACGGCGTTTCGTTCGACACGCCGATGTGACGCACCTTGCCTTGCTTGACGAAGTCGGCGAGCACCGCGAGCGTCTCTTCGATCGGCACCGTGTACGCGTCGTCGACCCACGGATACAGGGGGCGGCCGAACGTCATCGTGCTGCGATCGGGCCAGTGCATCTGATACAGATCGACGTAGTCCGTCTGCAGACGCTTGAGGCTGCCGTCGAGCGCCTCGGTCAGATTCTTGCGATCGAACTGGTTGGCCTCGCCGCGAATATGGCGCGGGTTATGCGGTTGACGCGCGGGCCCGGTGATCTTGGTGGCGAGCACGATCTTCTCGCGCATGCTGCCGTGCTGCGCGAGCCACGTGCCGATGTAGCGCTCGGTCGAGCCCTGCGTTTCGGCGCGCGGCGGCACCGGATACATTTCAGCAGTGTCGATCAGATTGACGCCGTGATCGAGCGCGTAGTCGATCTGCGCATGCGCTTCCTGTTCGGTGTTCTGCTCGCCCCACGTCATGGTGCCGAGACCGATCTGGCTGACTTTCACGTCGGAGTCACCGAGTCTGCGGTATTCCATTTAGCTTGTCCTGTCGAATAGATGAACGGAAAGCGCAGACGTTACCATGCCGGCGCCCTGCCTGCAGCACGGCTAGAATACGGTGCCTGCGCGGAACCCAAGCCGGACCGGCGCTGCCGGGCCTCGATGGTCGTGCTCGCGGCCGCGCCTCGGGCCCGATCCTTCGCGGCGCGCTTCATGAACCTCGCGCCGGCTTCCCGGCAATTACCCCGCATGAATCCGCCATGAATCCCGAACAACTCGAACTGCTGGTCACGCGCGTGATGCCCTTCGGCAAATACAAGGGCCGCGTGATTGCCGATCTGCCTGGCCACTATTTGAACTGGTTCGCGAGCCAGGGCTTTCCGCCTGGCGAAATCGGCCGTCTGCTCTCGTTGATGCAGGAGATCGATCACAACGGTCTGAAGCCGTTGCTCGATCCATTGCGCAAGCGCGAAGCGGGCGCTTAGGCACGGTTCGGGCGTCGCCTCGGGGAAACGTTAAAGCACTATTGAAGCGACGTTGAAGCGACATTAAGGCAGCGCCGGACATACGCCGGCACCCTCGCGTCGAAAGCCATCCGGAGCGCCGTGAAGCCCCGCTGAAAGTCGCCTTGCAGGCCCGCTGCAAGCAAAGCGGCGCCGTACAAATTTATACAGTCTTTTTCTTGCGTGTCGCGAGTGCGTAGCCTTTAATGCGCATAAGTCATCGCGCGATGAAGCTCGCCGCACGAGTGAAATGGAGCGAACCGCTCGCTGCCTCGCACTCGTCGCTCTCGGCTTCCGGCTTCGCGCGCGACACCTCCGACCGCGCGATTGCCTGCCTGTCCATGCCCGCATTCAATCTGTCCGCCCTGCTTGAATTTATCGGTCACGATCTGTCGCCCGTGCGCGCGGTCATCGTGTTCTTCGTGATCGGCTATGTGATCGTCGGGCTGCCCGTGCATTTCCGCCAGGGCGCGGCATCGCGCGATATCTGGGGCACGGCCGCCGGCGTGACGATGGCCGCGCTCTACGCGGCGTTCATCGTCGGCGTGTACCCTGCGCTGCATCACGCGGCGGCGATCGCGCGTTGACGCGCGCTACGTTTTTATCCGCTCGTGCCGGTGCCGGTGCCGGTCGTGTTCGCTGCGTGCCGGGATCAAGGCGGGTTGTTTACGTCGGCTTCCGGTAGTCCTCTCTCCTGCGATCTCTCTTCTCGCCGCCTCATTTCCCGCGCCGCTCCCAGTTCCGCCCCCAGCCCCGTCAACAACGGTTCGAGCAACTCCGCGCGCGGCTGCCAGCGACGTATCGAAGTCCGGTAAAGCGGACGGCGCACCTGCGCCGAACTCGCGGTGCTCACGCGCCGCGAAGTCCGGTAAAACGCGCGACAACGCTCGTCCCAGTCGAGTCCGCAATGCGCGAGCAGACGACGCACATTGGCCTCGAAATCGTCGACCAGGTCTTCGTATTCGATCTCGATCATCACGCCTTCGGGCAGCACGCGCCGCCAATGCGACATCAATGCATCGTACGCGCGGTAATAGCGGCCCAGTTCGCCGAGATCGTAGCCGAACGGCACGTCGTGGAAAATCCGCGAAAAAATCGACAGACAGGTCTGCAACGGCGAACGGCGACAGTGAATGAAGCGCGCATTCGGCAGCGCCAGATGAATCAGGCCGACGTTGATGAAATTGAACGGATATTTGTCGGTGAAATGGGTGTGGCGCGGTGCGGCGTTCCCCGCGCGCGCCCCGGTTTCCGCCAGCACGCGTTGCATCCGTTGCAGATAGTCGGCGCCCAGCGTGCGCCATTGCGCGGCGCCGGCCTGCTGCAACGCTTCGATATCGATCCGCAACGGGTCGGCGGCGTCACGGCGAATGCACGTCACCAGCGCCTCGCCGAATTCGGTGCGCTCACCCGCGCCTAACACATGGGGATGACTCGCGAAAATCTGCTCGATCAGCGTCGAGCCCGAACGCGGCATGCCGACGATAAAAATCGGCGCCGCCGATGGATCGCCGAGACCTCGCGCGGCCGCCAGCGTATCCGCGCTGAGCAACCCGGGCAGGCTCGCGAACAGTCCGAGCGATTCGGCCTCGTTGTAGCGCAGGCCGGCGCGAAACAGCGCGTTGCCTTTGAGCAGATGATCGAACGATTCGTCGTCACGCCCCACGCCCGACAGCGCCGCGGCGTACGCGAAATGCAACTCGGCCTGTTCGGCGGGATTGAACGATGCCGTATCGGCGGCAAGCTGTGCGAGCCGGACGAACACGGGGTCGTCGGCGGCAAGGTGCTGGATCTGCACGAAATTGCGGTAATAGAGCGGCACGCGCGGCGCCCCGTCGATCGCGCGCCGATACGCTTCATGCGCTTCCTCGAAGCGGCCGAGCGCCTGCAGACAGTTGCCGATGTTGTTGTGCGACCCGTCGGCGCACGGATTGACACGCACCGCCTCGCGATAGGCATCGACCGCCGGTTCCAGCCGGTTCATCCGTTCGAGCGTCCAGCCGAGCCCGTGATGCAGATCGGCGTTACCGGGATCGCACGCAATGGCCTCGCGATAACGGACTTCGGCTTCGGAGAAACGCTCCAGCACGACCAGCGTCGCGGCAAGGCGCTCGTGATGGCCGGCATCGGCGGGTTCGAGCGCGCATGCGGATTCGAAACAGCGCAATGCGGCTTCGTGCTCCGCGCGTGCGAGGCAGGCGTCGGCTTCGGCGCGCCATTGCGCCGCGGTGGCCGGCGGAGGATCGTGCTTCATCGAGAACTGGATTCGGGCAGGCGTCGCCCGGGCGGCCCGATAACGGCTCGAGGGCGGGTACGTTCTTTTCTTCCGGCTTCGGCATGCGCAATCGCATGCGCAGGGTTATCGAACGGCCCGGATTCAAAGGCTCATTGTCTGGGCCGAAATTAGCAGCCACGCCCTTCAGTTGCGTTTCGAATCGTTAACCAAGTGTTACCGCGGGGTCGTCTCGTAAGACGCGGCAAGATTGCGGCCAAGGTTGAGCATGACGGCATTCGACCGCGTAGCATGAGTGACGACCGTGTCCCGATGCGCTCGCGCGGTAACGCGCGGACACAAATGCCACTGAACTCCACGGCGCGCGGTTTTTCTCACGTATATATGAAGGAGAAAATCGTGAGCAGGCTCATTGCATCGATGACGCTGCTAGCGGCGGCAGCGAGCTTGACCGGATGCGTGGTCGCGCCGCCGGCGGGCTACGCGTACGCACAACCGTATTACCCGTACGCATACGGCCCGCCCTATGCGCCGGTGTACGGCACGGTCGACGTCTGGGGCGGTTTTGGCGGTCCGTGCTGCTACTACCACGGCGGCCACGGATACGGGCACGGCGGCGGCTGGCATGGCGGCCATGGCGGCCATGGCGGCCATGGCGGCGGACATGGTGGCGGAAGTTCGTGGAGTAGCGGCGGGCATGGTCATTGAGGTGGCGTGCGAGGCGGCGCGGCCCGTCATGCCGTGACATGCATGCAATGACCGCGACAGCGGCGCCCCGTGGCTCGCCGTCGGCCCACGCCATCGGCAATTTACGGCGTTGCGGTAAAATTAGCGTTTTGAATCAAGCCCCGCCGTCCCATGTCTGTACCTCGCACTCCCAGCCCGCGTCGCATTTCCGTCGCGCCGATGATGGACTGGACCGATCGCCATTGCCGTTCGCTGCATCGCATGATTTCGCGCCATACGTGGCTTTACACGGAAATGGTGACGACCGGCGCGCTGCTGCACGGCGACGTGCCGCGCCACCTCGCGTTCACGCCCGACGAAGCTCCCGTCGCCCTGCAACTGGGCGGCAGCGAGCCCGATGACCTCGCGCGTTCGGCGAAGCTCGGCGAGCAATGGGGTTACGACGAAATCAATCTGAACTGCGGCTGCCCGTCCGAGCGCGTGCAGCGCGGCGCATTCGGCGCGTGTCTGATGAACGAGCCGCAGCTCGTCGCCGATTGCGTGAAAGCGATGCGCGACGCGGTCTCGGTGCCGGTGACGGTCAAGCACCGGATCGGCGTCGATACGGTCGAGGAGTATGGCTTCGTGCGCGACTTCGTCGGCACGATCGCGCAGGCCGGTTGCGAGGTGTTCATCGTTCACGCGCGCAATGCGATCCTGAAGGGATTGAGCCCAAAGGAAAACCGCGAAATTCCGCCGCTCAAGTACGACTACGCGTATCAGTTGAAGCGCGATTTTCCGCAACTCGAGATCATTATCAACGGCGGCATCAAGACGCTCGATGAAGTCGAACAGCATCTTCAGCACGTCGATGGCGTGATGCTCGGACGCGAGGCTTATCACAACCCGTATGTGCTCGCCGAGGTCGACGCGCGCTTCTACGGCTCCAGCCAAACGCCGCCGACGCGCGACGAAGTCGAAGCGAAGCTGATCGAATACTGCGCCGCCGAAATGGCGCGCGGCACGTATCTCGGCGCGATCACGCGTCATGCGCTGGGGCTTTATCGCGGCGAAGCGGGTGCGCGCGGCTGGCGGCGCGTGCTGTCCGATAGCAAGCGGCTCGCGGCGCGCGATCTGTCCATCTTCAACGAAGCAAGACAGCATCTGCGCGAGCCTGTCGAAATTTCTGAATAAAGGACTAGGCAAACGCAAATCTAGTCCCTATAATCTCGTTTCTTCGTCGGCGAGACAGGTTTTTAAAGCAAGTCAAGCAGATGTTAGTGGTGGCTGTAGCTCAGTTGGTAGAGTCCAGGATTGTGATTCCTGTCGTCGTGGGTTCGAGTCCCATCAGCCACCCCAGAGAATTCAGCGGTAAAGTTTTGCAAACGGCGTTGTGAGAAATCACAACGCCGTTTTTGTTTTGGGTTGGGATTTTCCACTGTTCTCCGCTTTTCCGGCTCCAAGGGCTATCTCCCTTTTCTAAACCCTCCCCGCTCTATGGTCTCGGCTTCAAAAAACTTGGTCAATGGGGACCGATCATCGTCGAGCCTTGCCGCGCTTACGTCTGAGAGATTGTTTCGCAGCGAGGAATAGTAATTTCAGTTTATCGGCACAAATTTTCAATAGTAGGGGTATACACTGCATTCCATCGACGTTGCAGACACACCTCAGTAGCTCCCTGCGACGCCTCCCTGAAATGCAGTCGAACGTTATCGGAGTCCTACCATGAAGACCAAGTTCATCGCCGCCCTGCTGGTTGCCGCTTCTGCCTCGATCGCCGCTCCCGCTTTTGCAAGCGGTTATGGTCCGGCACCGTTCTATCGTCCGGCGGTTGGCGCTCCGGCCTCGCAACAAGGCCAGAACGCGCAGACCGTTGCCGCTGAACGCAACGAAGCCACGACGAATGCCTACGGCGGCGTGAAGAACGTGTCGTCGCAATCGGGCACGCGCGAGCCGGCTTCGGGCCCGCAATCGGTGTTCTTCGGCCACTAAGCCAATCAGCAGTCACGTCGATTCGCGGCCCGCTCGGGCGGACCGCGATCGATCTGGGCGCCGCGCATCGGGTATCGATGCCGGCGCCCAGTTGCGTTTACCGCGTGGTCGTCTCACGTATGGGCAGGATCCACGCGCCAGCCCATCGCCTTAAGGCAGGCGTTCGCAAAACAGGTGCCGCAGCGCGCCACAGCCAATGCATGTGCCAATCCGCACGACGTCCTTTATCTGCGGTTATCCGCCGCTAACGCGGGAGCCCCGCGTCAATCAATTCGCGTGCCGCGCGAAAGCCCGCCTCGGCCGCCGCATGCTCGGTGGACCACAAGCTGTCGATATGCACGAGTTGCCAGTCGACGACCACAGCATCGTTGCGCAGCACCCGAA
The DNA here is from genome assembly GCF_011752945.1 of Paraburkholderia sp. Cy-641. Classification (NCBI taxonomy): domain Bacteria; kingdom Pseudomonadati; phylum Pseudomonadota; class Betaproteobacteria; order Burkholderiales; family Burkholderiaceae; genus Paraburkholderia; species Paraburkholderia sp. Cy-641. Next base: position 9,158 of record NZ_VWWM01000063.1, on the reverse strand, counting down.
AATGCGCCTTGACGCCGGTCAGCACCTGCTCGACCGCGACCTCGATGTCGTAGTCTCCGTAGCGCTCCTGGTAGTCCCCCATATCGAGGCCCTTTGGCTCCATGCCCGCCTCCGTGGTATCGCCTGATCGCATGCATGAAAGAAAGCGGACGCACTCATCCCGCGAGCGTCGCCGACACCCGCGAGACTCTGCTTCGTCATCAGGCCACCCTGGCTCGATGCCCTGCTTGAGGATCAGTCGCAATCGCCGGAAAGATATTGCCGGCCATTGCAGTTGATCTCGACCTCGCCGCTCCCCGACTCGGCGACGAGATCGCTCGCCAATAACTCAGCGACGACGGACTGCGCGAGTTCGGGCGCCGTCTGTCCAACGCCGACGTCGTTCAGACGCCGCAACGCTTCAACCGCTTCGGGACTCAAGGACTTCGACATGGCCGTCTCCGTCGGAACGCTTGATTCATCGTAGCAAGTTTCATCGGCGGATGCAGGTTCACTATGCCGCGCAGGAACGCGGTGTGCGCTGCAAACGCTGACGATTGGCGGCTGGGGCGGGCATGGGCCGCGCATGCAGTGCGAGCGCACCGGGACCTGTCGGCGGCACCGCGAAGGAGAACGACATGAAGCAAGGCAGATCGACAACGCTGGCGGCCACAAGCATCGCGCTTGCGACGACGCTCGCGACAGCACTTACGAGCAGCGGCACGGCGGCAATCGCGCAAACCACGGCATCGCGCGACGGCGACAGCAACCGCGACCGTCACTCGCCGATGGTCACGCCGCCCGCAACGACATCGCGCCCGGGCGGTTCGGACAATCCGGACAACATGCCGATCGGGCATCCGCGGACGCCAGCCAACGATCGCATGACACACGAGCCGCCCGCAAGCGGCGCGAACGCGAAATAGGCGCGTGCGAGCGCCGGCGCTATAACTCGGTCAGCGCCCGATACTCGCAGCGATCACAGCCGCGCGATCGACACTTCCGTCGACTTCACGAGCGCGACTACTTCCGAGCCGACTTTCAGTTCGAGTTCGTCGACCGAGCGCGTCGTAATCACCGAGGTGACGATGCCGAACGGCGTCTCCACGTCGACTTCGGACACCACCGAGCCGCGAATGATTTCCTTGACCTTGCCTTTGAACTGATTGCGCACGTTGATTGCGGAAATGCTCATTTAAAGTGACTCCAGAAAAACGGTTGGAAACGAATCGGTAAGAACCGCGGATTGGGATGTCAGATCGCCCAGCGCACGTCGGTCGGACGCGCGAACCGCTCCGGCGCCGGTTCGCCATAGGCGCGATGCAGAAGCGTGTCGTCGTTGGGGCCGGTTTTCAGCACGCGTTGCAGCACGTGTTCTTCGAGCGCGGCGAAACCCGCCGACGCGCGCGCGCGCGGACGCTCGAGCGCCACCGGCTGATCGAGTGCGATGCGCCCCTCTTCGATCAGCAGAATCCGGTCGCCGAGCGCGACCGCTTCGTGCACATCGTGCGTGACGAGCAGCGCGGTGAAGCGATGCTCGCGCCACAGCCGCTCGATCAACGCGTGCATTTCGATGCGCGTCAATGCATCGAGCGCGCCCAGCGGTTCGTCGAGCAGCAGCAATTGCGGACGATGCACGAGCGCCCGCGCAAGCGCGACGCGCTGACGCTGGCCGCCCGACAGTTGCGCGGGCCAGTCGTTCGCGCGTTCGAGCAGACCGACTTCGGCGAGCACGGCGCGCGCGTCGTCGCGCGCCCCACGGCCGAGACCGAGCATCACGTTCTGCAGCACGTTCTTCCACGGCAGCAGGCGCGCGTCCTGAAACATGATACGGGTGTCGAGCGCCCCCTCGTCTGCCGCACGCTTTTCGAGTACGCCCGAACTGGTCTCTTCGAGACCGGCGACGAGCCGCAGTAGTGTCGATTTCCCGCAACCGCTGCGGCCGACGATCGCAACGAAACTGCCGCGCTCGATCGACAGATCGAAATCCGACAGCACCTGGCGCTCGCCATACCGCTTGCCGACACCGCGCAATTGCACGGCGTAATCGCTGTCGTAACGCGCGTCGTGGCGGGAAAGCGCGCCGTCCGCCGCCAGCGTTTTATCGCCCGCGCCGTGTCGTGCTTTTTCGCGCGACTGCGTCTGCGTCTGCGTTTTCGTCTGCAACTGCGCCCGCTCCAGCGCATGCTGTACCGCGCCGCCGCGCCCCGCATCGAGCGCTTCATTTGCATCGCGGTCCGCGACCCGCGTCTGCGCGAGCTCGGCTTCGAGATCGCGTCCCGCGACTGCGCCGAAGGTCGTCGACAATATCGTTGCACTCATGCTTTTGCTCCTCGCTGATAAACCGGATGCCAGCGCAGCGACACGCGTTCGAGGCTTTTCGCGAGCACGTCGGCGAGCTTGCCGAGCGCCGCGTACAGCAGAATGCCGACCACTACCACATCGGTTTGCAGGAATTCGCGCGCGTTCATCGTCATGTAGCCGATGCCCGATTGCGCGGAAATAGTTTCGGCGACGATCAGCGTGACCCACATGAGCCCAAGCGCGAAACGCACGCCGACCAGAATCGACGGCAACGCGCCCGGCAGGATCACGTGCCGGTACAGCGCGAAACCATTGACGCCATAGCTGCGCGCCATCTCGACCAGATTCGCGTCGACCGAGCGGATACCGTGGAACGTGTTCACGTAGACCGGGAAAAACACGCCGAGCGCGACGAGAAACACCTTCGCTTCTTCTTCGATGCCGAACCACAGGATCACGAGCGGAATCATCGCGAGCGCGGGGATGTTGCGGATCATCTGCACGGTCGAGTCGAGCGCGACTTCGGCGGGCCTGAACAGCCCGGTCGCGAGTCCGAGCCCGAGCCCGATGCCCCCGCCGATCGCAAAGCCCGACACCGCGCGCCACGTGCTGACCCGCACGTCGGCCCACATTTCGCCGGACTGGATCAGCGACCAGGCGGCCTTCACGACCGCAAGCGGTTCGGGCAGCACGCGCGTCGACAACACGCCGCTGCGCGCCGCGATTTCCCATGCGAGCAGAATCGCGAGCGGCGCGAGCCATGGCAGCAGATGCGCGCCGAAGCGGCGCAACGGATTCGCGCGCGTACCGGCCGCCGGCGCCGCAGCGCCGGCGCGCTGCCCCGCGCTCAAAGTGGTTGGGGTCATGATGGCTGTCCTTGTTGTCTGTCGAAAGTCGGCCGGTCGAAAGTCGTCGTGGCGCTGGCGCGCGGGCGCCGCGACACCCGCGCGCCTCACGGCGCCATTCAGCTCGCGCTCGCCGCCTTCGGCAGATGGTGGTTGCCGACGATCTCGCCGAACGGCCCCGACAGCGGTCCGTTCGCGACCTTGTTGAGCCGCTTCGGCAGCAGCGGGAACACGAGTTCGGCGAAACGATAGGACTCCTCCAGATGCGGATAGCCCGACAGGATGAACGTTTCGATGCCGAGTTCCGCGTATTCCTTCATGCGCGCGGCCACCTGCTCCGGACTGCCGACCAGCGCCGTGCCCGCGCCGCCGCGCACGAGGCCGACGCCCGCCCACAGATTCGGATAGATTTCGAGCTGCTCGCGCCCGCCGCGCTTGCCGCCGTGCAGCGCGGCCATGCGGCGTTGCCCTTCCGAGTCCATCTTCGCGAACGAGGCCTGGGCGCGCGCGATCGTGTCGTCGTCGAGCTTGCTGATCAGCTTGTCGGCGGCGGCCCACGCTTCCTCTTCGGTCTCGCGCACGATTACGTGCAGGCGGATGCCGAAGCGGATCTGCCGGCCGCGCGCCGCGGCGCGTGCGCGAATGTCGGCGATCTTCTTCGCCACCGCTTCGGGCGGCTCGCCCCAGGTCAGGTACGTATCGATGTGCTCGGCCGCGATGTCGTGCGCGGCCGCCGACGAACCGCCGAACCACAATGGCGGATGCGGCTTCTGCACCGGCGGATACAACGCCTTGCCACCCTTCGATTGCAGATGCTGGCCGTCGAAATCGATCGCGTCGTTGGTATGCGCCGCGCTCAGCAGCTTGCGCCAGATATGCAGGAATTCGTCGGTGATTTCGTAGCGCGTGTCGTGATCGACGAACACGCCGTCGCCCGCAAGTTCAGCCGCGTCGCCGCCGGTCACGACGTTGATCAGCAGCCGCCCGTTCGACAATCGGTCGAACGTCGCCGCCATGCGCGCGGCCAGCCCCGGCGACGAGAGCCCCGGGCGGATCGCCACGAGAAACTTGAGCCGCCGGGTCGCGGGAATCAGGCTCGAGGCGACCACCCATGCATCCTCGCACGAGCGCCCGGTCGGCAGCAGCACGCCTTCGTAGCCGAGCGTGTCGGCGGCGACGGCGATCTGTCGGAAGTAATCGTAATCGGCTGCGCGCGCGCCTTGGGACGTACCGAGATACCGGCTGTCGCCGTGAGTCGGAATGAACCAGAACACATTCATGAGTTGTTGCTCCTGCCTGTTCTAACGAAGTAATGGGAAAACGCTGCGCGAGCGCCTGCCGCGCGCATCGAGCCGGCATGCGGCCACGCGCTGCAACGCATGGGGAAATTGAAAAATGGCCGGCCGGTTCAGGCCGGAGGCGGCTTACTCGCGGCGAGGCGGACAGCGCGAGCTACGGAGCGAACCGCCCCGCGAGCCGTGGCACGGCCGCGCGCGCATGCCGACGCGGCAATGGAAATACTTCGACGGCGGCAGGCTGAACATCGCGGCGGCTTTCCTCGACCAACGTGCGCGTAACGCGCCCGATTCAACGGATGACGGCGACCGGCGCCGTCTGCATGAGGAAACAGTCTATGGAGCGGCCCGAGGCTTTTGAACGATTTTTTTGAGCTTAGGTTTTCCGCTTTCGTGATTAGCCCGACGCCCGAGCATACGGGTTCGCGCGCATACAGGTGTTGCGCTTTATGCACGCGGCGACGGGCGGCGCCAACCCTGTCGATATAATGGCGCACGTTTTCCGATCATCCGCTACAGGCTTTGCAGATTCGCGCCGCCTGTACCTTGCGCGGTGCAATGCATGCAAAAACTTATCCTGCCGTTCGTCGCCGGCTTTCTGGCCTCCCTGTTCTTTCGCGAAGCAACGCTGGCGCTGCTGCACGCCGCCGGCCTCATCGACCCGAGCGGCTTTTCGACCGCGCCGTTCCTGCCGCTCGGACTGCCTGAATTCATCGCCAACGCGATCTGGAGCGCGTTTTGGGCCGTGCTGATGGCGTGGCTGCTGCGCGTCGCGCCGCAGCGGCGCGCGCCGTGGGTGCCGGCCTTCGTGTTCGGCGGCATCGTGCTGACGGCAGCGAGCGTGTTCGTCGTCGATCCGCTGCGCGGCATCTGGCCGAGCGGCAACATGCTGCCGCGGCTCGCGGTCGGTTTCGCGGCCAACGCGATGTGGGGCTGGGGCGCGCTCGTGTTCATGCGCGCGTTCATGGCGAGCGAAGAGGAAGCGTAAGCGCGGGCGAATCGGCTCGCGCCGGCCTCGCTCCGCTTGCTTCTTCAGCGGTTCGAGCGTGCTTCAGCCACGCAGATCGCGCAGCGGATGCTCGCTCTCCGCCCACGGACTGTCGAACATCTTCTCGACGTCGGCCGCGCGCACGTCCTCGATGCGAGCGACTCGCCAGGTCGGCGCGTTGTCCTTGTCGATGATGCGCGCGCGAATCCCTTCCACCGTGTCGCCAATTAAAAAACTCGAACGCGTCAGATCGAGATCGACGCGCAGCGCATCCGCCATCGAACCCTCGGCGCGCGTGACCACTTCCAGCGATACCGCCATCGACAACGGCGAGCGCTCGCGCAACACCGCGATCGTCTGCTCGGCCCACTCCGCCGCGTCGCCACCCCGCTCGCGCGCTTCGTCGAGCGAGGCGAGAATCCGCGCGACATCGGGCAGCGCGAAATGCCGGTCGATCAATGCGCGCGCCCCCGCGAGCGGCGACTCGTCGGGCTGCGGCGCGACCTGATACGCGCGCGCCTCGCGCTCGATGCAGGCAACCACGTCCGCGCCGCGCTCGAACAGTTCGCAGCGCAATGTGTCGAGCAGCGCGGGCAGCGCCTCCTCGTCGATATAGGTATCGGCGAGACCCGCGTAGAGCGCGTCGGCCGCGCCGATCGTCTCGCCGGTCACCGCCAGATAACGGCCGATCGCCCCCGGCGTGCGCGCGAGAAACCAGCTCGCGCCGACATCGGGAAAGAGGCCGATGCGCGTTTCGGGCATCGCCATCTTCGTCGATTGCGTGACGACCCGCAGCCCGCCCGTGCGATGCGCGCCCTGCGAAATGCCCATGCCGCCGCCCATCACGATGCCGTTCATCAGCGCGACATAGGGCTTCGGATACGTGAAGATCGCGTGATTGAGGCGATATTCCTCGGTGAAAAATGTATCTCGCGATGCCTGATCGCCACGCTGCGCCGCCTCGTACATGAAGCGGATGTCGCCGCCCGCGCAGAACGCGCGCGCATGCTGGCTGCGCACCACGACCGCGAGCACCTCGGGGTCTTCGCGCCATTGATCGAGCGCCGCGTGCATCGCGCGGATCATGCCGGTCGACAGCGCGTTGAGCGCCTTGGGCCGCTCCAGTTCGATAAAGCCGATGCGGTTGGCTACGTGAGTCGCGATTTCGTCGCTGGCGGCGGGCGAGACGGAGATGGACATGGGAAACAGGGCGCGGCGGCGCGAGGTGAGAGGGAACTGAACGTTATCACGGGCTCGCGGCTTTGCGCCTTACGGGCAGATTCGGCGCTAGCCCGCCACCTGCCCCGGCGGAAAATGCCCGCTCTTCAGCAACACCGGCGTGCCGTTGCTGATCTGCAGATGCTCGCGCGCCACCGCTTCGATACGCGGCCGGCCGGCGTCGAATGCGCGCAGCCAGCCTTCGAGATCCTCGCTATAGGCGCCGAAATGGTCCTCGAGCGCTTCGACCGAGATCGCGCACGGCACCGGTTCGCCGTCCACCAGCGCGGGAAAGACGACGGTCAGATTCGAGTCGCGATAAGCGGGCGCGTCCGCGGGAAAGCGAATGTCCATGATCGCCTCATCAAAAGGTTCCGGCGGGAAGGCTGCGCCAGCGATAATCGGCCAGACGCGGCCGGCCTCCGCGGGTCACGCTATGGTACTCGTGCCGCCGGACCGGGGTCCAGCGGGCGGCGGCTCGCCCGAGGCAGTGCCGGAAGCGCCGGATTCTGCGCCGACCGGCCACCGCCCGCCGCACTTATGCGGCTCCCGCCGGTCGAACCGTCCGATCGGCCCACTCCATCCCGTCGACGGGTTTGACGTCGGCGGCACGATTCCGAAATCAGCGAGCGCAATATGGGAAAATATTTTCTGCAGAATCAGGAACTGCCCGAGCCGGACGCGGCGAACCGATGGTTTGCCTACGCCGAAAGTCACGACATCGACATCCCGAGAGCCATCAGCATCTGGGAAGACGCGGCCACAGCGGCCGGCGTGGAAAGCCGCCGGCTCGTCAGCGCGGCGGGCATTACGATCGAAATACGTTAACCGGCGCAGGCGCCACGCGCGCCGCGCGCTGCCGGGCCGGCACAAGACTCCTGGCCCGGCAGCGCCTCTCTTTATCCGAACGAAAGGAAACTTCACGATGCATTTCACGACGCAACCGCGACACGCCGGCCGCCTCCACCGTCTCCGGCCAGGTGCCGCGCTTGCCCTCGTGTGCCGCGCGTCGCGGGCGATCGCGCCGGCGGCCGCCCTGCTGCTCGCCGCGGGCCTCGCGGGCTGCGCGTCGTCGAACACCACCACCCTGATCAACCTGCCGAACGGACAGACCGGCTTCGCGGTCAATTGCAGCGGCGCCGACGCCGGTTCGAGCTGGGCCTCGTGCTACGTGCAGGCCGGCAAGGCATGCGGCGCGACCGGCTACGACATCGTCTCGAAGGACAACGACGAAGGCGGCACCGCGGGCGGCAGCGTCACCAACGTCGTGTCGGCCAACGTCAAGAACCGCTCGATGATCGTGCGCTGCAAGTAAGCGGCGCGGCGCTCGACGTGCGCGAGTACGGATCGCCCGCTCAATGCGCCTGCATCTTCGAAAAAAGATTCAGCACGACGACGCCCGAGATGATGAGCCCGAGCCCGATCATCGCCGGTAGATCAGGCACCTGCCGGTAGAACAGGAGCGCGACCAGCGTGATCAGCACGATGCCCGCGCCCGACCACACCGCGTAGACGATGCCGACCGGAATGCTCCTCAGCGTGAGCGACAGGCAGTAGAACGCGATGCCGTAACCGGCCACCACGACCGCCGAGGGCAGCAGCCGCGAAAAGCCGTCGGAGGCGCGCATCGCAGAGGTCGCGATCACTTCGGCGACGATCGCGATGGCGAGCAAGGCATACGGAGGCAGCCGCATCGCGTCAGACCTTCGCAAGCGCGAGCTTGCCGTAGTCGTGCCCGAGATGCGCGCACAGCGCCTCGACGACGAACTCGTGATCGGCGCGCTGCGGCAGCCCCGACACCGTGATCGAGCCGATCACGCCGGCGCCCTCCACCGTCAGCGGAAACGCGCCGCCGTGCGACGCATATTCGGCCACCGGCAGACCGTGCCGGTCGGCGAGCGTCGCGCCGGCCAGCTGCATCTTCAGGCCGATCGCGTACGAACTGCGGCGAAAGTGCGCGACCGTGTTGCCCTTGCGGCGCGCCCAGTCGACGTTATCGGGCGTCGCGCCGTCGAGCAGGCTGAAAAACAGCGGCTGGCCGAAAGTGCGCACGTCGATCGCGGCGGCAACGCCGCGCGCCTTCGCGACCTCGCGCAAATGGACACCGACCTGCCACGCGCGGTCGGCATCGAAACGCGGAAACACGAGGGTCTTTTCCTGAGTGGCAATCACCTGCAGATCGTGAGCGATATCCATGAAATCCGGAGCGAGGAAAGAGTTGAAGCGCTCGCCGTCGTGAAGCATGGCGAGGCGCGTAAGGAACCGGAATTCTAGCGCAGCGTTTGCGGGCGGCCTCGCGCAAGCAGCGGTACGGCAGAGGACTCGCGCGGCAACGAGCCGCCCGCGCGAAGCGTAATGAAGCTAATCCTTACATGGCTATTGCGCCGGCTGTCGGGTTGTTCTATAATCTTTTCTTCGACGGACGCGGGGTGGAGCAGTCTGGCAGCTCGTCGGGCTCATAACCCGAAGGTCGTAGGTTCAAATCCTACCCCCGCAACCAGTCAAATCAAAGGGTTACAGCATTTTTGC